>CAZVVF010000114.1:6601-8886 GCA_964630575.1 uncultured Burkholderiales bacterium
CCCGTTACAAGTATCTTCATAAGAGCCGACGCGCCTTCACGACAGGGGTGGCCGGGACTGTTCGAGGCATGAGTTCATAGTACAATTCGGGCATTCCTCAAGTTCTGCAAAAGTTGGATAGTCGCCAAAAGTTCTCGATGCTCATGGTCTTTGTGGTCTTTTTCTGTTTCCGTCTGCTGGGGGCTTGAGCCGCAGGAGCACCCCGATCAGAATCCCCACAGCACTCATCGCAAAGAGCACGGATAGAACCAGAAAGCCATAGCGTTCGAACACTTTCCACTTTTTGAGTTGGCTCTGGAGATACTCCGCTTCTGTGCCTCGGTAGAAGAACTCGATATCCTCGATGCGATGAGTCGCTCCCTTGTTGGTGGGTTTGGAGAGTTCGTAGAGGTAGCCTGAGGTGGTGATGTCATCACCGTGCTTGATGAATCGATAGGAAGACTCACTGTCCCAATTCCAGGCATAGACCGCGGTGGAGTTCCGCAGTTGAGGAACGGCAACCTTCGTTCCATCCTCGAGTTCGAGCACAACCCCCTCCCCCTTGGACCAGCGTACCGAGGCGTTGCTCATGGCCGAGTCGTATTCGACATAGGCGACGTAGTCCTTGTCTTCGAGGTTGAGTTGACTGGAGGGGGATACCTTTCCTCGAAATCTGGCCCACACGGCGCCCTCAGGAGCGAGGGTCTCCACACTCACAAGCGGAGGCTGAGTGAAGACGAAGCTCCAGTCGTATCGGCTCCAGGTCCACAGGCCGCAAAGGACTGCAAACAAGACTGAGACCAGGCTCAAAAGAATAGCCTGGATCCGTACCTTGGCCGTCAAGGACGGTCTCTTGAGAACCACTCTCACCAGAAGAGAGCCGATAAGCGTGATCAAGGCCCAGGCGATTGCAAATCCGATCATAACCTCACCCTCCATCCCCTCTCTACACATGTGTTCTTTGAGTGCTTGCTCAGGATAACCTTTTGCTCGGAGTTTGGTTCGGTTCGCTAGAACAGAAACTCTTGGTAGGTTAGCCAGGAGATGTCGACTAGGTTGACCTAATTTTATTTGTGAGGTATACCTAGTTTAATGAATGCAAGAACTTTGCAATGCAATTCCAGGAGGACAAGATCGTGAAAGCTCGCGCTCTGAGACAAGCTAGAGGAATCGTCTATTTTCGAATGCTCCGTAGTATTGGTCATTTTTATCCATTGGAAGGGACCAACCACTTTGGCTTTACTCCGTGCTGTTGTCATTCATCCAAAACAGAGCCCCTTGTCAATGGGCTTCCCGATCCCGTATTGGGAGAGGACCTGCGAGAGATCGTGGTGGCTTTGTCGCGGGATCTAGGACCCATTTGTCGGGCTCATCTTCAGCACAAGATCGGACGGGCATCCCGGCTGAAGGAAGATGAACAGTGAGAGGCTCCTACAGGCCTTAGAACCAGTGGTTCTTGACGTCTTTGTAGGCGTTGAAACCGCTGACCATGCAAGCCACCGTGCCGGCTCCCGGGAATCCGGTGTCCCCGATCTGCAAGAAGTTTTCCTCTCCGAAGTAGCGCGGGATGGCATTCCACATGGAGTTGCTCCGAGTCAACGCTTGGTTGCCAGCCATTCCCCGATACCTGCGTGTGAAGCGCGCGTAGGTCAAGGGCGACGCTGGGTAAAAGTGCTCGTCCACGATGGCCTCACGAAAGCCTGGGAAAAGTCGCTCCGCGCCTGACAAGAATCGTTCGACGATGCGGGAGCCCAGGAGTTGGCGTTGTTCACAGGGGAGCGTCTCCCACTGTCTCGGTTCGCTGTGGCAAGAGATGGTCACGCTGCGGAAGCCAGCAGGGGCCGCCGACTCGTTGGCTCCTGAGAGGGAGATCAGAAAGTTGTTTCCATCGGAGAGCTCGGCTCCTATTTCGCCTAAGACTTGATAGTGCAAGGCCTTCTGGGGCAGACCAAAATCTCGGACACCGAGGTAGAGAGCAAAGGCGCCATCGAGGTCGCGTCGGCGACTGAGGAAAGGGTCGAGTTTGGCTCCGAACAGTTCAGGAGCCAGTCGGTGGGTATTCCAAACAGGGATCGCCGAGATGACCCGAGTCGCTTTGATGGGGTGAAGCTGCTTTCGTGAGAACTCTATTTCGAAGCCATCCCCGCTGCGGAGGATTCTCTCTACGGGGTGTTTTTTCAGTAGGGCACCACCTGAGTCGGTGAAGTTGGTGGTCAACCGCTGCCACAGTTCTCGGGTAGAGCCTCGGGGGCGAAATAGCCCATGCCGCATGAGGGTCAGGCCCAGTAGCGCATAGGCTGTGGGAG
>CAZVVF010000115.1:0-8867 GCA_964630575.1 uncultured Burkholderiales bacterium
TGCTGCGAACGGCCATGGCCCAGGCCGGAGTGGTGGCCTCCCAAGCCCCTCCAACCCCCGACGCCAACAAGGTCGCTCTGGGTCGGGTGCTGATGTTCGACAAGATTCTCAGCGGCAACAAGGACATCGCCTGCGCCACCTGCCACGTACCGAGTTTGGGTACGGGCGACGACCTGTCGGTCTCGATCGGAACCGGCGGGGTAGGGGTCGGTCAGAGCCGGGTGTTGGGTGCGGGGCGGTCCCTCGTGCCTCGAAATGCGCCGCCGCTCTTCAACCTCTTTGGGGTGGAGACACTGTTTTGGGACGGGCGCGTTCACGGCAGCAACGGTAGCTTTGAGACCCCGGCGGGTGCCTCTCTTCCGGCGGGCCTAGACTCGGCACTCGCCGCTCAAGCTATGTTTCCCGTTACCGTTCGGTCGGAGATGCGCGGCGACAGTGGGGATTTCGCTGTTGATTCTCAGGTCAACGAGTTAGCTCTCTTGGCGGACACCGATTGGCAAGGACAGTGGGATGGAATCATGGACCGGCTCAGGGCCATCCCGGGTTACGTCGGTCTTTTTCAGGCCGCCTATCCCGATGTCGCCACCAACGATTTGGGTTTCGAGCACGCGGCCAATGCGATAGCCGCTTTTGAAACCGACCAGTTCGGAACCTTCGATTCTCCCTTTGACGAGTACCTCCGAGGCGATGACTCGGCTCTGTCGGCTCAGCAAAAGACCGGTGCCCTTCTCTTTTACGGTCGTGCGCGCTGCTCCACTTGCCACACCGGATCGCTGCTCAGCGATTTTCAGTTCCACAACATCGCCGCTCCCCAGGTCGGTCCCGGAGTGTCGCCGGACCAGCCCCTCGACTTGGGACGCTTTGGCGAAACAGGGCAACAAGAAGACCGATTTCGCTTTCGAACTCCCATCCTGAGGAATGTGGCAAGGACCGGACCCTGGACTCATTCGGGGGCTTACACATCCCTGACCAATATCGTCACTCACTACCGCAACCCGGCGGCCCAACTGCGCAACTACGATGCCGGTCAGCTGCGTGGTGACTTCCAGTCTTTGGTCTCGGTTCAGGAGCAGTTGAACGCTGGAATCCTAGACAATCTGGACCCAACACTGGCCCAGCAGCTTCCCCTCTCAGCCCAAGACGTCGCCGACATCGTCGCCTTCTTGGAGTCGCTCAGCGACACCACGGCGGTGTCTCGTGCCAACGACGTACCGGATACGGTTCCCAGTGGACTGCCGGTGAACGGCTAGGTTTGCCAGACCTTCTCCGACCCCATTCTCTCCATCAGGCTGTCTCCCACGAACTGCAAAAGACGGTTTTGGTCGGTGCCCGTGAGGGTGTAGAGTCCGCGCTCTTCGGTGCTCTGGGCGCTGTGCAGTAGGGCGCTGTCGGGGCGGGCCTTTTTGGCCTGGCGCAAGAACGGCTTGGGCATCCGAAAAAGGCCGTAACTGGCGTCTTCAAAACGGCTCCACAACTCTCTGTTGTCGATCTCTTCAAGAAGCTCGGCGTAGCAGGTTCTCCAACCCTTGATGGGGAGCAAGGGGTCCAGGCAGAGCCTCACTCTCCAGCGGCGGTCTAGGGCTTGGCTAAGGGCTTTGAGGCGTGCCTGTAAGGGGGGCGTTTTGGCCTCGAACTGTTGGATGACAGGCGTTGGGGAGAGCGTCCAGGCCAAAATGAAGTTGGGGGCGGGTTGGAGTTTTGCCAGGGGATGAAAGTTGGCGCTCTTGGTGCGGATTTCAACCGTGACCTCAGGGTGTTCTCTCAGGCCCTCGACCCATTCTTGAGCTACCCCGAGCAGGGACTCAACGGCCAAAATGTCGTTGTCGTAGGCGATGCAGAGGTAGACTGGGCCGATCTCTTTGGCCAGGGCGATGGCGGCCTGGATCATCTCATCTTGGTTGACGAAGTAGACCATGTTGGCCGAGGTGTACATGCCTTGGAGGTAGCAGTACTCGCAATCGTAGAGGCAGTTTTGCATGGGAACGGCGTAGTAGAAGTTCTCGTGACCAAAGTTTGGGGCGACATCAGAGCAGGGATAGATGAGTTCGTTGTGCTTTCGGGCCAGAACCAGTTTGGGTGATTGCTTTTGGTCCGACCAGGAGGCCGACCGGCGTTGAGTGAGTTGAGCGAAGCTATCGATGGTCACCGTTTCGGCTTTGGGAAAGCGCGGCAGAATGCGGCCGGTCTTTTCGGCCCAGGGTTGCGCGAGAACCTCGCGCTCCACGTAGAGGTGAGAAAAGGGTGGCAGAGTTTGCTGCGAGTCGAGACGTCTCATGGTTTTTTGCGCGCGCTGCCTATCTCAAAGGGAGTCCCCAAGAATTTGAAGGCCGTGTGGTGGGCTTCGAGTGAAAAGCCGCTCTCTCGGAGAGTCTGGAGCGTCCGGCGATTGAGGTGGCAACCTCCGGCGATCTTAGACCAGGCCGGGGTGCAGACATCGTGGAGGGTACCGATGAAGCCATCACCTCGCAGGTGTTCGAGAAAATGGAGTCGTCCCTCTGGTTTGAGCACTCGGTGAATCTGCTGCAGACTGATCTCGAGATCGTCAACCGTGCACAGCACCAAGGTCGTGATGACGTGGTCGAAGGACTCGTTGTCGAAGGGCAAGTCCTCCGCTCGAGAGTCGAGGAGGGTGAGCCCCTCTGGTCGACGCCGATCCGCTTGGCGTCTCATCTCGGGGTCTGGTTCGGCCGCTACGACCTGGGATGGATTTTGAAAAAAGGCAAAATTGGCACCCGTGCCTGCGCCGAGGTCCAAAATTTGACCCTCCAGCGCGCCGAGCAACTCTCGCCGGGTGTTTTTCAGCCTCCACCGTTCGAGGGGGCCGATCAAGGTGTCGTAGCAGCAACCGTTCATTGAGCGGGGTGTTCTCGTTCTAGAGAGACTGCCCTGGTTAAGTCTCCGGTTCAAACAGACTGGGCACCCCCAAGTGCTCCAAGAGCTTTAGCAAGTGTCGTTTGTTTTGCTGCTTACTGGAGTCTTTCTCCACGCTTTTGAGGAGTTCCCAAAAGCCATCATCGAGAGGGAGAAGAGTCTCGTGGTCTCTGGAGGCCAAGGCGTGAGCGCGCAGTCGGGCCTCCAGATTTCTGGACTGACTCACGGTGAGTGTGAGTGCCGAGGAGACCTCGGCCAGCGTTGTCTCGACCCATTCTGAGCTGAGGCGCACGAGGGAGCGCTTCGGGTCGGACCGGAGGTGTTGTTGGTGGGCTTGAGCCATCTGAAGAAACTCCAGAGCGGCCTCAGAGTACCCGTTGGCTATGCGTTCGGCCATCTTTTTCCAATCGGTTGGTGCGCCCAGGTTGAGATGGTCCGACACGTACTTCCCAAGCAAGATCTGAGAGGTTGTGACGTACTGCTCGGCAGCCGCGCCAATCCCGTAGGCCTCCATGTCGTACACGCGCCTGAGGTGCTCCCGGTTCGAGACCTCCGGCTGGATCTGACCGAGGTCGGCGGGGCGACTCACCGTGAGACAAGGCGCCTCCGGCCAGTCGTGGCGCAGCAATCGGTCTGGAAAGAGGGAGCCGCCCGAGCACCGGTCGCTCACTTTGTTGAGGATCAGGCCTTGGCCAATGTCCCACTGTTCCCGGTGGGCACCGGCCGTCCCGAAGTTGGCGATCAGCAGGGGTTGGGATCTCGTCTCGGTGTGACTCAAGAAGGCCGCTGTGGCTGTGGCCGATCGGATCAGCCCCTGGCCACTGACGATCAGATGAACCCCTAGCGAGTCGCTGTAGCATGGAAAGGGAAAGAATGACGGGGAAACGGGCAACAGCGAGAGTTCCTCAAGGAAGGGTTGAGCCTCCCAGCGGTGAGCGCAGATCAATAGGATAGAGGCCTTCTGATGGGCTTTCAGAACTGGAGCCGAATGGATGCTCATCGTCGAGAGTTTTTTGAATTCCCCTTAGACCCTTTTCAGGAAGAAGCATGTCAGGCCATCGATGCCGGTGAAAACGTCTTAGTCTGCGCTCCCACCGGTGCTGGTAAGACCGTGGTTGCTGAGTGGGCGGTGAAGGTCGCTCTGGCGACAGGAAAACGCTGCTTGTATACGACTCCCCTGAAGGCTCTCTCCAATCAGAAGTTCTTTGACCTCTGCCAGAGGTTCGGAGAAGAGAACGTTGGCCTGTCCACCGGCGACGTTTCTGTCCGCAGTCAGGCCAACCTGGTGGTGATGACGACGGAAGTCTATCGAAACATGCTTTACGCAGCCGGTCCCGATGCAACCAGTACAGCGTTGCGAGAAGTGGCCTACGTCATTCTGGACGAGTGCCACTACATGAACGACACCGATCGAGGTACGGTTTGGGAAGAGTCGATCATCTACTCTCCCAACACCATTCAACTCATCGGTCTGTCGGCCACAGTGGCCAACTCCGTCCAGATGCGGGATTGGTTGGACGCCATTCACGGCACGACCCGTTTGGTGAGCACGGATTTTCGTCCGGTTCCTCTGCGTCATTACTATTTTCGCAAAGACAAACTCCTGTCGGTCTTTGAGCAGAGCGGCAAAAAGAAGTCTCTCAATGCCAAGCTCTTTCGTTACAAGGATGAGAGGGCCCCACGCCGTCGAGGGGACCGGAGCGCTCGCGACCTTTTGTGCGACCCCAAGAAGCTCGTGGCCAAGCTCGAGAGTCAAGAGATGCTGCCAGCTATCTACTTTGTGTTCTCCCGCAAGGGGTGCGAAAAGCTGATGCACGACGCTCGCGGGGCGGTTCATCTGACCGCCGCGGAGCAGTCCGCCATCGACTTGGCGGTGAGGACTCGAGCGGTTTCTAGTCCAGAGATTCTGGAACATCCTCACCTCGATTCCCTGCGCCGAGGCTTGGCGGTTCACCACGCTGGCATTTTGCCCGTCTGGAAGTCCTTGGTGGAAAACCTTTTCAGCGCCGGACTCTTGAAGGTGGTCTTTGCTACCGAGACCTTGGCTGCGGGGATCAACATGCCCGCGCGAACCACGGTGATCTCCGCTCTTTCGAAGTACACCGGGGATGGTCTCCGCCCTCTGACCGGGAGCGAGATGCTCCAGATGTCAGGCCGGGCGGGTCGACGCGGTATGGACCGCGTGGGCAACGTCGTCATCGGAGCCCACCCCAAGGAACCGGTGGAGATGGTCGCCGCGCTCGCGCGGGCCAAGGCCGAACCCTTGGAGAGCCACTTTCTCCCCACCTACGGGATGGTCCTGAACCTCCTTGAACGCCGCGATCTCGAGCAAGTGAAGGAGCTCCTCGACCGCTCCTTTGGACAGTTCGTGCACCGCCAGGAACAAGCCGGCCGTGGGCTTTCTGTGGCCCAGATAGGTGAAGAGTTTTCACCGCCGTGTCCAGGTCCGAGAGGTGACCGGCCAGCCTATCTCAATCTGGTCGGTCGGCGGCATCGCTTGCGCAGCCAGTTGAAAGACTATGAAAAGTCGCTGGCTCGGTCCTCAGCCAAGGAGCGGCAACAGATTTTGACCCTCAGAGGTGACCTGGAGCAGGAGCTGGCCGAGATCAATGTCGCCAGAAAAGCCAGTCCTTGTCACGGTTGTTGCAACTACCACGATTGTGGCCGACTCTACGAAGAACTCGGGGCATCGGGAAAGCCTTCCTATTGGGATGAGTTCGTGGCCCTTTCGGGAGTGCTGCACGAGTCGTTCTATCTGGTCGAGAATAAGCCCAGCGATCTCGGCCGACTGCTCGCCCAGCTCAGGGCCAGCAACGTTCTGGCTGTGGGAGAGTCATTGCTGGGGCCCGTGATGGACGACATCGAAGGCCTCACCGAAGGTGTGTTCGCCGCCATCTGTTGTTTGCTGATGGGGGAGGCCGCGCGGCGCGACCCTCGCTTAGACCCGCCAGCGGTGAGTGCAAAGGCTCGCCCGATCTTGGTCCGAATCTTGAGGCTTTGTGAGGATATCGAGGACCAACAGCTCGACCACGGTATCGAACGAGCCGTCCCCCAGGAACTCGCTTACTGTGGCGTGGCTGAGATATGGGCCAACGGATTCAGTTGGGAGGCGACCGTGGAACTGAGCGGTCTCTCGGGTGGAGACCTCTTCAGAGTTCTGCGTCGGACTTACGACCTCTGCCGTCAAGTGGAACACTGGGACGGCGCACCCAAGGAATTGAGAAGCCTGGCTAGAGCCACCAGTGCGGTGATGCTGCGTGGGCCTTTGGAAGAGAATGTGAGCTTTTTTGAATCCACAGAGGGAGACCCTCAGGGTACTCCCGAAAGTGCCTTGTCAGAGACAGAACTTCCGACACTTGAGCCCCTCTCTCAACCGCGGGGACGGGTTGATGGTTCTGGGCCTCGGGCCGAACCCGCGGGCCGAAAAGCTCCTCGGGGGCTCGGACAGCGGAGAAAACTCAAGCGGCGTCCGCGCCGCTAACAAACGAGAGACAGGATCAGCCAACACGCCTTGAGATCGCGATCTGGAAGAACAAAGATATTACCCGCCTCTGCAACTGACTTGCGCAGCTTGGTTGAGAACTACCTCTACCCTCTCATCGTCTGTGAGGAAGAGGGGAAGATTCTCTTTTTCAACGGTGCTGCCCAGGGCGCACTCGGTGAGAGTGAACTCTCGGGACGTCCTCTGCCGGAAACCTGGAAAGAGGCGGATGCCTACGTTGAGATACCCTCTCAGGAGCACGAGAGCGGCCGTCAACTCGTTCAGCTCATCTGGCAAGATATTCTGTGGGACGGGAACTTGGCTTGGTACGGTGTTGCTGTTCCGGTCAATGAGTCTGGTCCCGATCGGGCCGTTGGTGCTGAAGCGGTCGATCTCAAGTCGAGACTTGAAGACTCTCAAGAAGTGGCGGCTCTGCGTGCCGATGAGCTTGAGTTGGAGCTGCAGCAGTCCAGAGAGATGGCTGCGGCCGAATCGGAAGCGCTCCGGAGCAAGCTTGAGAGAGCCCAGGAGTTAGCCGCCGAAGCTGAGGACCTCAGGGTCCAACTTCAGCACGCCCAGAAGGTTGCCGCTGAAGCGGAGCGGACTCAGGAGCGTATCGAAGAGTTAGAGCAGATGGCCGCGGAGGCAGAGCAGCTTCGGGCGCGATTGCGCAACAACGAGCAAGACGCCAACGAGGCCGATCAACTGCGCGCGAGCTTGGCGCAGTCCCAGATCGTCATCGCCGAGATGGACGAGCTGCGGGCCCGCTTGGAAGAGTCCGAGCAGTCTTCCGGAAACCTTGAAGAGCTTCGGATTCGTCTGGAGCAGGCCGAGCGACAAGCCGAAGAGGCCGATGAGTTACGAAGTCGCTTAGAGCAGTCCGTCGAGATGGCTGCGGTGGAGTCGGAACGACGCCAGATCGCAGAGCTCGAACGGGAAAAACTAGAAGCCAAGCTTCGAGATTTGCACCAGCGCTCGCTGAGCAAATTGGAGGCGGCTCGCGACGCTCTCGAATCCGAGAGGGCCGAGCGCAACGAGTTGTCCGAGCGTTTGTCTCGCTTGAAGTCAGAGACCGAGGTTCTCCGGGTCCAACTCGAGGAGAAGGCCCTCGAGGCCGAAGAGGTTCGGAACCAGTCCGGGGAGCAGTTCGAACTCGTCAAACAAGAGTTGATCAACAAGGCTCAAACCCTGAGTGCCAAAGACCTGGAGTTGGCGAACAAGAGCGAAGAACTCGAAATTTTGGAACGCAAGCTAGCCGCCCAAGAGGAAGATTTTCAAGCCAAGTGTCGAGAGCTGGCTCAAGCCGAGGAGCGGGCCGAGCGATTCCGTAAAGAGTACGAGGACCTCGACCGCGAGATGGCGGCTTCTCAGGAGCAGAGTGCTCTGTTGACGGCCAAGCTTCATTCGGTCGAGTCGCGAATGGAGCGCTATCAGCGCCTCATCGATCGCCAGCCAAACGAATTTTCACGCGGCACTGATGATGAGCAAGAACTGGAGCGACTCCGGGACCGGGTGGAGGAACTCGAGGTCGAATTGGCTGCTACCATCGCTTCTGTGCGAGAGCGGCCCGACGAGAGCTCTAGCAGCGATGGGGTCAATCTCGCTCACCTGCAAGAGGACTGCGAGCGCCTAAAAGAGCAAGTCGCTCTGCGCAATCAGCGTATCGCCGAACTGGAAGAGACGCTCAGCAAAACACCGTCGAGCGGGGCCAGTCCCGAGTTGGAAAAAGAACTGCGCGAGGCCAAGGCCCTGCTGACTGAGCTGCGTTTTCATCGTGAGCAAGAGTATCAAGAGGCCGTTGCGAGTCTTCGCAGCTTACAGGAGCGACTGGCCGCGATTCAGGTCCACGGAGAAGACCCCGAGATGGCCGGTGGGGCCAGTAAAGAAGAGGTGGCCCAACTCCAGCAGCAGCTCGAGGCCACGAGTGCCGAACTGAAGGTACAGCGCGATCTAGCCCAGTCGGTTCCAGGGCTCTTTGAGCGAATAAGCCTTCTTGAGGATGAACTGCAAGAGGCTTGGGACAACTCGAACACCGCGACCGAATCGATGGAGGTCGACCCGGCTCTGGTGCGCAAGGTTCAGCAACTCCAGCAAGAATTGGACCGCTCCCGCCAGGAGGCCTCACCCGAGGAACTCCAGTTGGCGCGTCGGCGGATCTCCGAACTCGAAGCTCACCTGGCTTCGGCTCCTCAGCCAGCCGAGGATGGAATGGCCGAGCGAAATCGACAGCTCGAACAAGAGCTCGGGCGGACCCGTGAGCAGCTTCAGGAGATGAACAACGAGTTGAGGCGGACTCTCGAGGGCGACCGAGAGACCAAGAAGCTCGCTTACGCCGACCAGTTGACCGGCCTTCCCAATTTGAATCTCACGGGACAGTATCTCCAAGTCTGCTTCGAGCGAAGTGGTCGTGGAGAGGGAGCGCTGGCTCTCATCTTGATCGATCTCGACCACTTTCGCCGGGTCAACGATGCCTTGGGTCAAAAGGCTGGGGACGAGCTTCTCAAGCAAGTTGGCG
>CAZVVF010000116.1:0-8834 GCA_964630575.1 uncultured Burkholderiales bacterium
CCCCGCTAAATAATCCCGCCAAACCCCGCTAAATAATCCCGCCAAACCCCGCTAAATAATCCCGCCAAACCCCGCAACCCGACCGCTCAAGCTGCAGAATCCCACCAAACCCCGCTAAATAATCCCCGCAAACCCCGCAAACCCAACCGCTCAAGCTGCAGAATCCCACGAAACCCCGCAAACCCAACCGCTCAAGCTGCAGAATCACCCGAAGCCTTAGGCCGAAGCTCTCTAAGCTTCGATTCCGGAGTCGCTCCGGTTGTTCGACGACCAATCTGGCCAGATAACACTGTCTGAGCGGCCGAAAGAAGCACCACGCAAGCGTCGGTCGCGTAGGCTGAGGCGAAAGGTCTCAGGGTAAGGAGAGGCGACAATCCGTCGCTCGGTGCGACGGCGATCTCAAATAGAAAGACTGTTCGCAAGGAGCCCTTCCCCTCACCCGCATACATGAGTCATACTGGGGATCGACATTCTTTGCCGAGACCAGTAAGTCAGAGCCAAATCCGGAGCGCCTTTTTGTCAAATCAGACCCCTTTTGTCCATCTTCACTGCCACACCGAGTACAGTCTGCTCGATGGTTGCAACAAAATTCCAACGATGATCGCCCAGGCCAAATCTCTCGGTCAGAAAGCCATCGCGATGACGGACCACGGAGTGATGTGCGGGGCGGTGCAATTCTACAAGGAGTGCGTCAAGCAAGAGGTCAAACCCCTCATCGGTTGTGAGGTTTACGTCTCACCACGCGGCATGACAGACAAGATGGCAGGCGTCGACGCGCGACCCTTCCACTTCACACTCTTGGCCAAGGATTACACCGGATACAAGAATCTTCTGGCTCTCGTCAGCCAGAGCCACCTGGAGGGTTTTTACTATAAGCCAAGGGTCGACCGGGCCGCGCTTGAGAAACACTCCAGCGGCCTCGTGGCTCTGTCGGGCTGCCTCCGAGGCGAAGTCAACGACGCTCTTCTCTCCGACAACTTCGACCTGGCCAAAAAGAAGCTCGGTGAACTGAAAGACATCTACAAAGACAACTTCTACGTGGAGTTGATGGACCACGGTATTCCCGAGCAAAAGAAAACCAACGTCGAATTGATCCGAATGGCGCGCCAGATGAATCTCCCGCTGGTGGCCACCAACGATACTCACTACGGCACCAAGGCCGACGCTTGCGTCCAGGATACCTTGGTGTGTATCCAAACCGGAAAGCTCCTCAACGACGCCAACCGCATGAAATTCTTCGCCCCTGAATTCTATCTCAAGTCAGGCAACGAGATGGCCCAAGTCTTCAGCGGGCTGGAAGAGTCCCTCCGCAACACCCTTGAGGTGGCCGAACGCTGCAACCTCGAACTCGACCTCAACACGGTTTACCTCCCCGACTTCCCGGTCCCAGAAGGCTTCACTTACGAAACCTACCTTCGCGAACTCTGTCGACTCGGCTTCATCCGTATCTTCGGAACAGAGAATCCAGGCCAAGAGTACCTGGACCGCCTGGAAACCGAACTCGAGGTCATCAACGTCAAGGGCTTTGCTCCCTACTTTTTGATCATCTGGGACTTTATCAAATACGCTCGGGACAACGGGATACCGGTGGGCCCTGGACGTGGTTCGGCCGCTGGCTCATTGACCGCCTATCTCACCGACATCACCACGCTCGACCCGCTGAAGCACGGTCTCCTCTTCGAGCGCTTTTTGAACCCGGAACGAACGGAACTCCCCGATGTCGATACCGACTTTTGTGTGGAGCGTCGAGGGGAAGTCATAGAATATTGTCGTCGCAAATACGGGGAGGATAAGGTCGCCCAGATCATGACCTTCGGTCGTCTGAAGGCACGCGCGGCCATCCGCGATGTGGGACGAGTGATGGACATTCCTCTCTCCAAAGTCGACAAGATCGCCAAAACCGTTCCCGAGGGTCCTGGAGTCAAGCTCAAAGACGCTCTGGACTCCGCGGAGTTCCAGAAGCTTGTGGAAGAGGACAACGAGACCCGAGAGTTGGTCGACCTCGCCCTCAGGGTAGAAGGCATGGCGCGAAACGCGGGCGTTCACGCCGCCGGTGTTGTGATGTCGAGCATGCCGATCACGGAACTCGTTCCGCTCTCCTGTATGAACGGCGAAGCCGTCGCCCAGTTCGACATGAACGACTGCGCTGAAATCGGCCTGGTCAAGATGGACTTTTTGGGGCTGCGCAACCTTACCGTTATTGAGAACTGCCTGCGGGCGATTGAAAAGAACCGCGGCTTCCGTCCCAATTTGGACGAACTCACCTATACCGACGAAGCGACTTACCAGCTTTTGTGCGACGCGGACACCAACGGCGTCTTTCAGCTTGAGTCGGATGGAATGAAGCGCTATCTCAAGCAACTCCAGCCCGATAAATTCAGTGATATCGTGGCCTTTTTGGCTCTCTATCGACCAGGTCCCTTGCAAGGTGGAGTGGTCGACGACTACATTCGGCGTCGACACGGCAAGGGTGGTCCCATTGAGTATCCACACGAACGGCTCAAAGGCATTCTAGAAGAGACCTACGGCTTCTTCCTCTACCAAGAGCAGGTCATGCTCACCGCTAATATCTTGGCTGGCTACACAATGGCAATGGCCGATGGATTGCGCAAAGCCATGGGGAAAAAGAAGATGGACGTGATGGCTAAGCATCGCCAGATCTTCACCGATGGTGCGGTAGAGCGAGGCGTAGACCGAAACGTAGCCGCCGACATCTTCGAAACGATGGAGAAGTTCGCCGCCTACGGATTCAACAAGTCCCACTCAGCAGCTTACGCCATTGTGAGTTACCAAACCGCGTACCTCAAGGCCAATTATCGCCCAGAGTACATGGCCGCGGTTATGACCTCGGTCCTCTCAAGCTTGGAGAAGGTCTCCTTTTTTGTGAAGGAGTGTACCAACTCGGGGATTGAGGTCTTGCCACCTTGTGTCAACGAGTCCGAGGCTGACTTTGCCGTTGCCCCAGGCGGAAAGGATATCCGCTGGGGAATGGCCGCTGTTCGAAACGTCGGGCGCAACGCGGTTGAGAATATTCTTGAGAACCGAGCCAAGGACGGACCCTTCAAGGACCTCGCGGACCTGTGCAACCGCATCGATCTCAAACAGGTGAACAAGCGGGTCTTGGAAGGCCTCATCAAAGCTGGCGGAATGGATTGCTTCGGAGAAACACGAGCGACGCTGCTCGCCAACTACGAAATGTGCCACGAGCACGGGTCGCGAGCCCAGAAGCAGCAACAGACGGGGCAGTTCTCCCTGTTTGAAGCCCTGGAGCCTACCAACGCGAGCTTTGACGACCTCCAACCGCGTCGCCTGCCACCGCTGCCCAAGCGCGAAATGTTGGAGATGGAACGAGAGATGCTCGGAATCTACCTCTCGGACTCCCCCTTGACCGAAGTCAAAGCTGTCATGGAGAAGTACCGCACGAACAAGATAAGCCAACTCGACCAAACGATGGTTCGCAATCAGGTCAAGATCGCGGGAATGGTGATAGGCATGCGAAAGATCATGACTCGCTTCAACACTCCCATGGCTTTTCTTGAAGTGGAAGATTTCAGCGGGACCATCGAAGTGGTGGTACGACCGGCCCACTTCGAAAAAGCCGCCTCTCTCATCCATGTTGGAGCCCTCCTTCTCATCGGCGGCCGTGTCGATCTCAAACAGCGACGGGTGACTCACGACGATGACGATCCCGAGGAAGAGCTGCCTGATGAGGAGGTCAAAATCCAAGGGGAAGAGTTCGTCAGCCTGGATACCCTCAACGCCAACGATGGTGGAGGGGCGCAGAAATCTCGCCCCGGTGTTCACATCAAAATCCAGCTCTTTCAGAGCGATTCTCTCACCCAACTGAGAAGCGTTCTGCTGAGACACCGCGGGGACAACACCGTCTATCTACACCTCTCGAGCCCCAAAGGCGTCACGATCATGGATCTTGGTTCGACCTTCGGAGTGAAGATGTCTCCTGAGCTCGAGAACGATGTGGCCTCTCTTCTCGGACGCGAAGCGCTCTGGTCCGAAGCGAGTTGAGGCGAACAGGTCTCGAATTCCCCTTGGGCAGTGACTTCACCGAGCCGAGTATTCAAGGAGCTAGATAGGAAGAGGAAATGCCCACTGGGGAAGTGAAAGTTCAGGTCGAGGAATTCACTAGACCCAAGAAAGTGGATGCTGGTGACGGGGTGGGTGCCGAGCACCGAATGCCCCCTGCCCGTAATTCATACTTATGCCTCAAAGCACTTTAGTGCAAGCAAGTTAGACATCGGAGGAAATTTATGGCAAGGGAAATGGACTCGCTCACCGGCCTACTCAAAGATGAGTGGTTGAAGCAAGGACTCGACGACGAATTGAACAGAGCGGAACGATTCGGGCGAGACCTCGGGCTTCTCATGCTGGAACCGGCTATCCCTGAAGAACTTGTCCGCGACTTGAGCTATCCCGTACTCAAGAAGCTCGGGAATGTCTCCAAAGAGGTCACTCGACAAGTCGACGTAGGAATTCGCCTTCGCAACCGCCTTCTCTGGCTTCTCCCAGAAACATCCGAGGACGGAGTGAAGGTCGCGACTCAGAAAATCGCCGAAAAGTTTGCCGAAGAGACCTTCGTAGACTCCTCCACCGGAGAGAGCTTCCAGGGCCACTTCCGCTCCGCTTATTTCGTTTTCCCCTCTCAGACCAACGACAGAAAAGACATTCTCGCCCGTTTAGCAGCCGAGATGGAAATGACCGAACCCACGGCTGAAGAGGCGAGTACGACCACCGTCAAAGCCGATCAGGCGAAGACCGAAGAATCTTAAAGTTAAGCTAGGAGTCCCCTTTGCCATTACCTCAAGACAAGTTGACCAATCTCGTTCACGAATCGGAACTAGAGGCTCAAATTGAATACGAACTCCAGCGCGCTCGACGCTACTCCTGGGATTTGAGCTTTGTACTCGTAGAGCCCGTCTTACCAGAAGGTGCCCCTGGAGATATGAATTATCCCGCCCTGCGCCGACTCGCTCTGACCTGCAAGCAAGCGATGCGCTCAGTGGATAAAGGCATCCGTTCGGGCAGCGGGATTGTGTTTATCTTACCCGAGACACCCGGAACGGGTGCCGACGTTGCCCTACAAAAGATTCGGCAACAGTTTTCGGAAAATCCGGTACCCAACCCCATCAGTGGAGAATCCATCACCTGTGGAGTCCGCGCCGGACGCTTTACCTATGAGGCCAGTGGCGACACGGAGCGCCAAGGCTCCGTTCCCTCATGGAGAGACGTCATGGTAAGCCTGCGAGGCAATCTAGAGTAAGCTCTCTCGAAAACCTCCCTAGATTCGGGTCTGGATATACACCGTATTCTCTCCCCAGGAATAGGGGAGAAGGAGCGTCTTTTCGCACTTCCACGCCTTGGCATCTAGGGCCGTCGACAAGGAGATGGCTTTCGCCCCAACCGGGGCCACAGCCATCTGTTTTTGTAGCTTCCCCCACGACTCCTCGCAGAACGTTGTTCCTGTGAGGTAGTAGAGAGTCCCCTCCGGCAACGGGTCCACGAGAATGTCCGATTGGCGAACCTTGAGTCTTTCCAAGCCTAGAGAAGAGGCCACTTCGCGAGTCTTCTTGACGAAGGCCGGTACGATCTCAAGGGTTGTAGCCCGGCAACCGAAGGCCGAAACCGCGACCAACGAAAAAACACTCGTTCCTCCACCGCACTCCACCACGTGATCTGCTTGGTCTATCCCGAGTTCGGTCAGAAGCTCAAACGCTGTGATGGGCGGCGTCTCCCCATAGACGAGGTCCGACTGAGGCCGCGCAATGCGCTTGCGAGCCGCTCGCGAAACCAAAAAGGGGTTGCGCCACCAATACGCTCGAGCCAGTGCTCGAGTCAGGCTCCGATACCAACTAAAGTGTCCTAGCTTTTGCCTCTCCACAACAGAGAGGCGTTTTCGATACCCTCGGTTCTCCCAGTACAAGCCAAAGAGTGAAAAAAGCTCCCGCATAGAGGGGAGCCTTCCGGGAGTTGCCCTTCTTGGCCTCTACTTCTTGCTGCTGGTTCGAGTTGTTGCAGAACGACTCTGACTCGTCGCTGAGGGTCGCCTTACCCCGGAGCGAGCCGAGCTCGGTCCGGAGCGAGTCGAACTCGAACGGCTTGAAGACGAGGCCGAACGCGGTGACGCCTGTGGAGTGCCACTGCCGTTCCAGTTTCGAGGCTTGAAGGTGTAGGCGTTGACAAGCCCGTTTCCGAGAGCGTCCGTACCGTTGAATGGGCGAGCACTCCCCCACCGGTCGGTCGTATGAGAACCATCGGCGTTGCGATTCACAAAGACCGCGTGCCGATTGCTCCCCGCCACCACCGAGTCCTGTCCGTCCAGAGTCTGGGCGTTCACAGGGACCATCTGGTCGTACAGACCGAGCAACTTTGCTGGTGAATAGATATTCTCCCCGTCGTTCAAGTCGTTGAAAGACTGCCCCAGAGACATCCCATTGTCCAGGGAGTTTCGCTTGGCGGCCGCACCATAGAGAAAGGTCGCGTAGGATTTCCCCGGCCCATCGGGCCCCCTGAACTTGGCCGCCTCTTTGGCTGCGGCCAACTCGCTGTCGCTCATGGTCATCTTGTACCCATCCTGCATAGCGATGCTGTAGCCGTTTTCGGTGCGTTGAACCTCATCGAAAACCTTGTTGTCGTAGCGGTCCATAGCAGCCTTGATGCAGGCCACCGTCGAACAGTTTCCGTCTGGCCCTTGACGCCAGGACCCCACCAAATCGCCGAAGCTCTTTGACTCCGAAGTGATGGCTTGATTCAAGAATTGCTTGTCGTCTTCGGTCAGGTTTTTGGGGGACACACCGCCGCCACCGCCGCCACCGTTCACGCAACCTCCGCCGCCACTGCAGCCTCCGCCTCCGCCGCCACCGCAGCCTCCACCACCTCCAGAGCCTCCGGAACTGCCATCATCGGCCTGGAAGCCTCCCTTGTTGAGCGCGTCTAAGTTTCCGCCACCTCCACTGCCTCCATCCTGTCCATCCAAGATCCCTAGAGCCTGCTTTACCGCCCCCTCGATCTCCTGACTGATGGGAATGCCCTTTTGCTGAGTCTCACTGTAGGTCGAGCCCAGGGCCTCCGTGGCTTGGGTCACCCGGTCTTCTTCACCGCTGGCCTTGGCCGATTCCAAACTTTGCAGATCAGACTGCAGTCGAGTCTCATACATCATCTTCAAGAGTTGAGGATTGACCTGACCGTCGGGGCTATCGGCCTCCCTAGAAATGGAGAGCTGGTCTCCACCTCCGAGAGTGTTGGAACGTATGGAAGAGACGTCGAGCGCACCGGCGCCGTAGTTTGAGTTTAAGGGTACCCCAAAGCCCCCCAGTGGAGAGCCTTGATTTCTATACAGAGCAGCTATCGCCAACATATTCTCCTTCGACTCCTGCTCTTTCAGTCTATAGAGCTCAGCTTTCAATTCCATGAATCCCCAACAGGAGAGTTAACAGAACTATGAACACCCTGTAACAAAAATCTCTCGCTCTCGGTGTCCATACTCAAGCCTTGCCCAATCAGACATCGAGCAATCAAGGATGCGGCCGATACCATTTCGAACCCACCGCCATGACCGGATCCCAGCGACAAGCTCTCACCCTCACCAAGCGCCTTATCGTCAAACTAGGAACCTCGTCCATTCTTCACAAGGATGGCCGGGTACAGGGTGAGGTTCTCCTGCCTCTAGCCCGTCAGATAGCCTCCTTACGAGAGCAGGGCGTTCAGGTCGTTCTCGTCTCTTCTGGAGCCGTAGGCATGGGCCGCCGAACCCGATCTGGTGCTCGCATCGAGCCCAAGCAGTTAGCGGCCAAACAAGCTTTGGCCGCCTTGGGCCAGGTTGAACTTATGAATATGTGGAGAGACCTCTTCGAGCTGCTCGGCATCGATGTGGCGCAGGTCTTGCTGACTCGACAAGAACTCTCTCGGCGCGAGCGCTATCTCAATGCTCGCAACACCCTCACCACTCTTCTGAACGCCGGGATTCTCCCGGTCGTCAATGAAAACGACTCGGTGGCCACCGACGAGATCCGCTTTGGCGACAACGACATTCTCTCGGCCCTCGTGAGTTCGCTGGTTGAGGCCGATCTGGTCATCAACCTCACCCGAGCTGAGGGACTGCTCGATCTCTCTCAAAGTTCGGAGCATCCCGTTGTTATCTCTGAGGTCAGCAGCGTCGACGAACAACTCTACGGAATGGTGGCACCAGAGCTATCCGAAGGCGGGACCGGGGGGATGGCCAGCAAACTCCATGCGGCCAAAGAAGCCGCCCGCTTCGGTGCGGCCATGGTCATCGCAAGTTCCGAGCAGGACAACGTTCTCCTCGATATCCTAGCCGGAACCGAAGTCGGAACACTCTTTTGGCCTGCCGAACACCCCTTGCGCGGCCGCAAGCGCTGGTTGGCCTCTAGCACCTTGGTATCAGGAGCCCTGTTGGTGGACCGAGGAGCCGAGAGGGCCTTGAGCCAAAAGGGATCGAGCCTCTTGGGCGTGGGGATCGCAGAGGTCGAGGGAAACTTTGGCATCGGCGACGTGGTCACCATCAAAGACCTCGACGGAGAGGAGCTAGGCCGCGGGTTGTGCGAGCGTAGCAGTACCGAACTCAACCTGGAGAGTGGAAATCTGGAGGGGATTGTCGTGGTTCATCGAGACAATCTCTTTCTCAAAACGGGTGACTGAAGAGGTCACCACAGCCTCTAGGAGGCTTTCGCTTGAGTCTCTAGTGGCAATCGCAGTGCAGTTTGGTCAGAGACCAATTTTGCCAGTGGGCCCAAGCCAGCAAGAATCCACCCGTGACATTCAGGGATGCTGCCACATCGTGGCCGAGAGACTCTTCTCCCAAA
>CAZVVF010000117.1:0-8805 GCA_964630575.1 uncultured Burkholderiales bacterium
GGAGGCCCTTGAGAAGACTCGTGAAGGGCTGCAGATGAGCCTTGATTCGGTGGCCAAGATGCGCTCTGCCTTTGACCTGGAAGATGATCGCTATCTCTTTTTTGGTCTCAGCGATCTCGAGGCGGCCTCCAAGGTCATGGTCGAAGCGTACTGCCCAACAAGGATGCCGCGAAAGGGTAGGCCGGCACTCTTGCAGCGATCGATTTGATGGGGACCTCGAGCGACAGGGCCCTCGAGCAACCCTCTGGGAAAGATGTCAGGCTGAATCGAGCGATACTCGCGGTCTTGGCACTGGTTTTGGGCTTGGGCCTGAAGACTTACTTGCCCATCCTTCCAGCGAACCCGAACGCCTTTGGCTGGGAGTACGGATTCATCGCGCAAAATTTGGTGGAAGGTCGCGGGTTCTCTGGCCCGTTCGGACCGAGCGCGGAGCCAACAGCTTGGATGCCGCCCTTGTTCCCCTTGATCGTAGCGGCCGTCTTTAAGGCTTTCGGGGTGTTTACTCCCTTGAGTGCTCAGGTCCTGATCTCGATGCAAGCTCTCTGGGTCTGGATGAGTCTTTGGCTCTTACTGGGTCTGCTGAAAACGCGGACCCAACGGATCTTGATGAGCGCGTTTTTCTTTTTTTATCTCTGGCTGAATTGGATGACCTTGCTCTTGGAGTTTCACGACATCGGCTTTACCATGCTGTTGTCGGTTGTAGCGTTGACCGCTCTCAAGCGTCTCCCAGAAGGAGCGAGAGTCTTGCCGATCGCGACAGCCGTCGTCTTGCCTCTGAGCAATCCAGTCCTGGCTATCGCTTACGCTTTGATAGCGATGTTTTGTCGCACCAAGCCCAAGACCGTGATCGCGATCTGGCTGGCTATGCTGTGCTCTGTGTCGGTGTGGACGGTTCGGAATTTTGAGGCGATGGGCGTTTTCGTACCCTTGAAGTCGAATCTGTTCTTTGAGCTCTATCAAGCGAATGTGGCCGACAACGACGGTGTGCCAACAACCACAACGTTCGTGCTCTATCACCCTGTAACAGGCTTTGACGATGTCAAGCGGCGCTACGACAGCGAGGGCGAGGTTCGTTTTTTGTCCGGCTATCGAACCCGGTTTTTGTCGGCCCTGGCCAAAGACCCAAAAACCTCTCTGAGGAAGCTTCTCACCAGAGCTTTTAACGCACTGGTCTATCTGCGTCCGGTCAACGATTTGGTTTGGGACTATTCCCAAGACTTCACCCAGCCGTTCTTAGACAAGTTAGTGGCCAGGAGACTCATCTGTCCCAGGACCTCTCCACTCATATGGTGTTGTATCGACTTGAGCGAAGCGGCCTTCCTGCGAGAGATCCAAGACTTCGAATATCACGAGAAGGAGCGAGCGCTCTCTTCTAGGCGTGAGGCTATCAAGCGCTTGAACAGGTGGGACCAGAGTTGGAAGATGAGAACCTGGAGTCTCAGCCACGCTCTGATTCCTTTCCTGGCCATCGTGTTGGGACTGTCGCGTGGCAAAAGTCGAGATTGTCCCCTTTTCCGGAAGGCCTGTTTTCTCTACTTACTGCTGCTCGCTCCCTACATTGTGATCTCTCACTACATGCGCTATCAAGTTCCGCTGATGGGCCTCTCCGCTTTGATTCTCAGCCTTGCGCTCGCTCCCGATTGCGAGGAGCGAGAACTCGGGGAATAAAAAGCAGCCATCGGAGACCAAGAAGCTATGAGCCGAGAATCATCGTCATCAAGAATCAGGAATAGCAAACTGCCCCGCCGAGAATTTCTGGCCAACCTACTTTTTACCGGTGGTCTGTTGAGCGTAGCGAGTCTTCAGTCGGAGTATGGTCTGCTGGCCAAACGCGATCCGAAGGATGAGGGGTGGACGCTCCCCGAGGACTGGAAAGAGAGTCAGCAAGAGGAGGGCTGGGTTCTACCCGAGGACCTCATGGATCCTCCGCCGCAGCCTCCGGTGGAGCCGCCTAGACCTTTGCCCCAACCCGATGGCGGCGTTCGGCCACCCGTTCGAGGCAGGGTGCAGCCGCCTCTTCCTGAGGACTGAGTCGCTGTAGGCGGATGATGGGCAAATTGGAGCAGTTTATTCGGCCTGACCTGACGGAAACAAATCGGGAACATGAGGGCGACGGTTTCAGTGTAGTTTAAGGGTGTAAGAGAGCTGAGAACAAAGCTCTCTGCGGGGCGGATTAACACTTGGAGGAACAACTATGAACTATGTCACTGGCGATTTTAGACTGATATGCGCGTGGTGCAACACCGAAATGAGAGCGCCTCAAACTCAAGAGCACGATGAAGTGCCGGAATCTCACGGGATCTGCCGCTGTTGCGCTACCCAACTGGGATTACCAGAGGATCGTATCGTCGCCTAGGAGCGAACGATGTCAACCGTTCCCTATATCCATAACGAGTATACCCCGGAGGAGATGGAGGCGCGATCAGCAGCCTTCTACCGGGAGATAAAAAAACGCCGAACTGTTCGCGAGTATTCGACACGGCCTATTCCCATGAAAGTCGTTGAAGACTGTCTGTTGGCCGCTGGTACAGCTCCCAATGGTGCCAATCATCAACCTTGGCATTTTGCCGTGGTGACTGACCCTCAACTCAAAAGAGAGATCCGTCTAGCCGCAGAAGCCGAGGAGAAGGCCTTCTACGGGGGACGGGCCCCGAGCGACTGGCTCAAGGCCCTCGCTCCGCTCGGCACCGATGAACACAAGCCCTTTTTGGAAGAGGCCCCAGCCCTCATTGTTATTTTTGCCGAGAACTACGGCTTAGACGATCAGGGTGAGCGCGTCAAAAACTATTACGTCACCGAGTCGGTCGGCATCGCCACCGGTTTTTTGATCGCGGCCCTCCATCACGCAGGTCTCTCGACCCTCACTCACACCCCGAGCCCAATGGGCTTTTTGCGAGAGATCCTGAAGCGCCCCGATCGGGAGCGGGCTTTTCTTATCCTGGTTGTGGGTTACCCGGCAGAGGGCGCTGAGGTTCCGGATATCAGCAAGAAATCGCTTCCAGAATTCACAACGTTTTACGCCGGTGAAGACTCCGAGGACTGAGCCTCAAGACGCCTGATGAGCTCCTCGAGTTCTTTCTTTTGGGCCACCTCCAGCGGTAGGTCGCGGTAGAACCTCTCTTGGTAGATATCAGCCAGGAGTTCGAGGTCGGGGTATTTTGCGAGACGCTCGCTCCACTGTCTTACCGTTTCACCGGGTTGCCGGACCTCCGTGAGGCGCTCGGCCTTGGCCAGAAAAAAGGCGAACTCCGATCGAGGTTTTTCCACCTTTCTCTTGGCCCGCTGTAGCAAGGTGAGAGCCAGGGCGGCGACTGCCAAGCCTATGAAGAGTCGCAGCAGGGCCGGCAGAGCGTCGCGTAGGGCGGGCGGTACGTTGAGGTATTCCAGCAGAGCTTCCAGCAGCCATCCTTGGTGGTCGGGTTCGCCGACCTGAGGGTTCGCGTTTCCCCCTGGAACGGGGTCGAATATCATCCATCCGTAGCTCTCGAAGTAGATCTCCACCCAGGCGTGGGCGTCGGAGGCCTTGATCTCATAGAATCCAGAGACGGGGTTGAACGTGCCGGGGAGGTAACCGGTCACATACCGAGAGGGCAGGCCTACGGACCGGGCCAAAACGCACAGACTGGTGGCGAACTGTTCGCAGTAGCCAACCTTGGATTCGAAAAGAAAGAAATCGGCCGTGTCCACCTTCTCTGGATAGAACGGTACATCCAAGTCGTAGCTGTAGTTTTGCTGCAGGTAAGCTGTGAGAGCAGCGGCTCTCGCCCAGTCAGAATTCTTGCCTTGGACGATTTGAAGAGCCATCTCTCGGGTTCGCTGGGTGACTGTCGGAGGCAAGTCCAAATAGGGTTTGAGGTAGAGTTCCTTCGGTTCTTCAAAGGGCTGGGAAAGGCGTTTGGAGAGCATCGCTGGTGTGGTTTCCGGCAACTGGTTGAGGACGGAATAGACGACCCCTTCCTCCAGGAAGAAGGGGGACACGATGGTCGCCGGAGTGTTGGTGGAGTTCTTGGGAAGGGCTCGTTTGGGAAAAGAGTTGATAGCGTACAGGTCGTTGGAGGGAAAGTAGATGCGCCGGGGGTTGGACGGTGTGAAGAGGATGTTGGGCAAGTTCTTTTCGGCGTAGTAGATGGTGACGCGTTCGTCTCGCCAATTGACTGTGGGATAGTAGAAGGGAGGGGTCTGGATGGTTTGGGTCTCGGGTTTCCAAGGAAGGGCTTTCCAGCCATACCCGGTGTACTCATTGAAGGTGACTCCACGGTGATATTGCCAGTTTGAGGTACGCACCTTCATCACCAGTTGGTCGCTGAGTTGGCCCCGTGAGTTGAGATTCACTTCGGAGTCGAATCCGAAATAGGAGTCTCCCTCTATCCTCTGGGGCTTTCCTCCGCTGTCAATATCGTTGGAGGTGTCTCGTTGATTGACGATCTCGCCACCAGAGATCTGCCCTAGACTAAACTGGATGTCCCAGCTCACCGGCAGAGAGCGGAGCGTGAGACCTTGATAGCGGGGCATGAACAAGAAGATCAGACCGGCCCCCAAGACGGCCACGGGAAGGGTCTTGAGGACCGTGCTGAGGAGCCACTTCGGGTCCAGCCCGGCCCGGCTGGGGACAGCCCCGTCGACCCTGGTGAAAGAGGATCTGTTTCCAGCCCAAAAATCGATAGCCAGAACGGCCAAGAACAGAACGCAGAAGACCACGAGCAACGCACCGAAGTAGCTCGAGTAGGTCAGAACGGACGAAATGGCCATCAGGATGAGAGCGACCAACCCTGTGTAGCGCAGGTCCTTCTTGGCAGGGAGATCGAAGGAGTGAAGCGTTTGCAGCCAGACCAAGAGCTCTGCGAGCGGCAAGCGCGGGTCGTAGAGTGTTCTGGACAGGCGCACAAAGAACCACAGGAGCAGAGCCATCATGGCAAAGGAGAGAAAGATCTTGATCCCGAGGTTGGCTTGCTTCCGCCGATAGTAGGACATCAAGGACGCCGCTGGTGTGAGCAAAAGCACGGCCGGGGAGTAGCTGGGCCATTCCAGTTGATGCAAGGTCAGCGTGAGGCAGTACATGACCAACAGCGTCACGGCTATCCGATAGGGGACGGAATCCTCCGGTTCAGCGAGGTGTTTGGCCAGAAAGGCTTGCCATCGTTTAAACATGCTGTGCGGCTCCCTCTGCTCCCGGCCCGTGTTGGTCTTGAGGTGGAACGAGAACCACCCGGACTCCTTCTGGATTGTCGTCGGGGGGCAACCCGGTTTGGGTCAGCAGTAGGACGGTGTGGAGCCAGCTCGGCCAGCGCTCGATGGGGCTAGACTGAGCTTTGATGAGGGTCAGTTTCCCAGGGTTTTGTTCGAACAGCTCTCGGACGGCTTGCTCTGAGCTTGCCACCCAGCTCTCAAAGCTCATCTCCCTGTCTCGACAGACCTTCGCCAAGGCGCGATATTGGCTCGGCCACTGCCTGTGCAGCTGCCACTCACCGCTAGGGCTCAGAGCCAAAAGCCAGACCTTGGCACCCTCTCTATGGGCCGACCAAAGGGTGGAGGCAGCGAGCGTCACGGCTCGTTCAAACAAAGTGTCGTCCTCAGAGTCGTAGCTGGTATCGATCAGCAGCACGGACTTTTTCGGTGCGTGGGAATGATGTTCTCGAAGCAAGAGCGGCGAGGAGGGGCTTCGTTTGGCGCTGGCTTTCCAGTGGACATCACGCAGGTCATCCCCCGGGCGATACTCACGGACAGAGCGAATGTTCCGGGTCTCTCCCAGTCCGCGAAACGAGGTCACGTCGCCCAGGGCAACGGCCAAGGAACTTCGAGAGCGTGGGCTCGGCAAGCGCTCAATCTCGGGAAAGACCAGGAAGGTGTCTTGGAGTTGGAAGGTCTGTTTGACCTGGAACAGCCCGAACGGCGCGCCGCCTACCAGGGTGAGCGGCGGCAACTTGTGTTCACCACGCTTTTTGGGGGTGAAGCTGAGTTCGGTTTTGGCGACCATTCCGGGTCCCAGGCGTGGAATGGTCCATCCCAGTTGGCGGCAGGGGCTAGCCCACTGAGGCTGGGGCCATTCTACTCGCACTTCTTGGGCCGAGCGCTCGCCATTGTTGATCAAGCACAGGGAGACTGGAAAAGGATGATTCTTTTGAGGGTCGTTGAGCCACTGTTGTTGAAGAGTAAGCCCTTCTAACGAACGTCGGGAGAGATACCAGGAAAGAGAGAGAAGTCCCAACAGGAAGGCACTCAAGACAAAGAGCCACCCGGTTTGAGTGTTGGTCGCGATCACGAAGTAGAAAGATGCGAGAAAAAAAAGCGTGAGTTCCTTGGAGTAAGCCAAGATTTTTCTTCGTTGCTTTTTTATGTATTTTATCAGCTTCACACCCTCACACGACCTCTCGGACTATCACGAGGGTACAGGATCTGAGGGGAGCGAGCAATGGTGCCTCCATGCGATCTGACAGGAATCTCCGCCCATGCCGCCAAAGGCGTGGCTCCGAAAACCCGGACGACGGCATTGCGCCCTAAAGGTAGGGCGAGAGTAAAAGGAAATATCGATCTTGGACCAACCAATCCATCCAAATGACTCCCTGGGAACTCTGGCTTCGAGCGACGAGGTCGGCTATCACTACAGACTCGGAAATCAACATCTTTATGAAAACCGGCTAGAGGCAGCTATCCGCGAGTATCAGCGCGTGGTGTTGCTCAATCCCCAGCATGTGCAGGCACACTTTGAGATGGGAACGGCCTATTTCCGACAAGGCAATCTAGAGATGGCCGTTCGCGCTTGGCAAGAAGTGTGCGCTTTGGTTCCCAACTTTGTGCGCGCTCACTACAGCTTGGGTCTAGCCTACGAACGGCAAGGCAAGCGCGCCAAGGCGATCCTGGAACTGCAGGTCGCGCTCAAGATCGTTCAGATCCAGAATGACTCCACCGGAGAGCGCCGCATCCAGCAGGAGCTAGAGCGCCTTCAGGGCACCGAGGAGTATCTGCGTCAGGTTCAGGACGACCCGAAGAATGTGGAAGCCCGATTCAGCCTGGGGCTGGTTTATTTTCGTCAGGGTAAGACGGAACAGGCTATTGAAGAGTTCGAAAAGGCGATCGAGCTCAAAGAGGAGCACACGGAAGCTCACTTTCAGTTGGGTCAGTGCTATCAGAAACTCGGCTACGCCGAGCGCGCCGTGGACCGATACCGAAGAGTCTTGGAACTCAGTCCCGACCACCACCGCGCCCACTATCACCTCGGCCTGGCCCTCTCGGCGAACGACGAGGTCGAAGATGCTATCTATCACTTCAAATCGGCCATCGAAATGGAACCGCAGGATTCCTACTATCACTACAGTCTGGGGCGAGCCTACGCACGACTGGGTGACTTGGAAGCTTGCGTGGTCGAGTATCAGGAAGCGATCCGACTCGACCCGAACGATTCCTACACCCACAACAACCTGGGCTTGGCTTACTTCCAACAAGAAAAGTTCGACCTGGCCATTCAAGAGTTTCTCAAAGCGATCGACCTCGACCCGAACGACAACTTTGTCCATTTCAACTTGGGTAAGGTCTACGCCCGCCTCGGGCGCTTAGGACCGGCTCGTCGCGAATTCCAAACGGCACTCAGCCTCGACAGCAACAAACCTGAAGTCCACTTTGAACTCGGGAATGTGTACATCCGCCTGGGTGACTTCGACGAGGCCAATGCCGAGTATCAAAAAGCCATTGAACTGGCACCCGAGATGGCCGAAGCGCACTTTCGCTTGGGCCTTTCGTACGTTCGTCTGGGGCGCATAGACCTCGCCATCAAGCGCTATCAAAAGGCCTTGACCTTGGACCCGGTCAACGCCGACTTTTATACCGCCATCGGTCGCGCCTACGCAGAGTTGGACAAGCTTGACCTGGCGGTTTCGCACTATCGGAAAGCTCTGTCGATCACCCCTGGGCGCAGTCAACTCTGGTACTGGGTGGGCCGAGCTCAGGCCGGAATGGGACGGACCGAAGAAGCTGTCGAGTCCTTTCGCAAGGCGGTGGAGATCAACGGGCTGAACGCCCACGTCCGCTACTCCCTGGGCACCTGCTACGAAAAGCTGGGGCTCTACGATCGCGCCGCCGAAGAGTTGAGGATCGCGGCCAACCTAGACCCTGGCCAGCAGAGCTATCACTTTGGCTTGGGTGGAATCTACGACAAGTTGAAGCTCGATGATCTGGCCGCTGCGAGCTACCGGAAAGCCACTGAACTGTACCCCTACTGGGCCGAAGCGTTCTTTAACCTGGGTCTGACGTGTCGCCGTTTGGGTCGTGACGTAGAAGCTCGCGATGCACTCCGCAGTGCGGTCAACCTAGAGTCCAAGCAGGCCCACTATTTTTACGAGCTGGCCTCTGTGGAGCGTGACCTTGGAGACAGAAGCGATTGTCTCAGCTCCTTGCTTCAGGCTGTAGAGCTCGACCCGAGCAACCTCGAGTACGTTCTGGAATTGGCCGAGGTTCAACGAGACGAGGGTCTGGTGGAGGAGGCTGTCGAGTCTTATCGAGTGGCCGCCGAGCTTCGCCCGGATAGGGCCGAAACGCTTTTTGAACTGGGGTACACTCTCTTTGAGTCGGGTCGCATGGAAGAGGCGCGAGAAAGCTTGGCTTCCTGTTTCGGAATCGACCCAGGCCATGGCGATGCTCTCTACTTTTTGGGACGGACGCTGGTGGCTCTCAAGGACGACGCAGGAGCTGAGGAGTACTTCCGTCAGGCTGCGGCCATCGAGCCCGGACGCTGGGACATCGCAGGTTATCTGGGCAAGGTCCTCTATCGCGATAAGCTCTACACCGAGGCGGTCGACAATCTTCAGGCCGCTC
>CAZVVF010000118.1:0-4617 GCA_964630575.1 uncultured Burkholderiales bacterium
TTCCCACCAAGGGCGGTACGATCAGTAAGAGAGCCACTGGCAGGTACCAGAGGCCTTGCTTGAACTCGGCGGCAACCACGCCCAGAAAGGTGGTAGGCTTTATGAATTCAAAGCCGGCTCGGTAGACATTGGAGGCGAGCACATCGACCCAGAATGCCCGCAAGGCACCCGTTGCGATGAGAAAGATAAACCAGGGAGCTGCGCCGAGGGCTACACCGAGCAGCCACCAAGCCCCCTTCTTGGCCTGCGGCGCAAAGGCCACGCAGCCTGTGATGAGCAGAGCCACTCCGAAGGTTTGCAGGGTCATTCCAGCTGTAGCCACAGCCACTCCGGCGATCAGAAGCGAGAGAGGCGTCTGCTTTTTGAGCGACCACAAGATAGCGAACAAGGCCCACAGAAAAGTGAGATTCGAAGTCCAATGGGCGGCAAAGTTGGTGGATTCGTGGGCGTAGGTGGCCAAAAGAATCCAGGGCGGCAGTATGGCATACTTTGTGGGCAAGCAACTCCGACCCACCAAGAAGAGCGCACCGAGCCCCAAGCCCCTTATGAGCCAGAGGCAGGCTGAGGTCACTAAGGTTCCTTTGCCGAACACCAACATGAACAAGGCGTAGAGATAGACGCCTGCAGGAGTCGTGTAGAGATAGAAATCTCGATAGACCACCTCGTGCTGAAGAATTCGAATGGCCGGTGAGAGAACGAGCCCTTCGTCTAGAAAGCCGGCGAAGCGTCCTAACGTAGGCGATAAGAAGAGAAGCGAAAACGTCGTAACGAGTGCGAAGCCGCCCCAACGAGTTTTTGCAAAAGATTGCAAGCCTGCCAGCATGGCAGCTGTTTCGACGGTGATATCGATCTCCTTTCCCACTGGATGGGCCTTGATTTGAGCGACCGCTCTCGGGCGGGAGTGCTCTTTGAGGACTAGGGTAGGTCAGCGTCTTCACGAAGGGCAGCGGTGGAGGTTTTGCGACATGAAGAAGCTCGTTCTTGGCATATTCTTGCTCTCTTTTCTGATCTTGCCGGGCCAGGCCGATTGGACCAGTGACGTTGGCGAAGCGTCGTACTACCACGACAGATTTCAGGGTCGGCCCACAGCCAGTGGAGAGCTCTACCAAAGCACAGAGCTGACAGCGGCCCATCGGACCCTCGCTTTTGGGACTCTTATCCGGGTGACGCGGCTCGACACCGACCAGAGCGTTGTTGTGCGGGTCAATGATCGCGGTCCTCACAAAGAGGGTCGTGTGGTGGACCTCTCACGCCGAGCGGCCGAAGAGATCGGGCTGGTCAGGTCTGGCGTCGCCGAGGTACGGATCGAACTCTTCGACCCTGACAGCTCGCTTTCACAGGACGCGATGGAGGAACCTCTGCAGGAGTGATGGGTCACTGGCCCAGGTGCGAGGCTCTGAGACTGTTCCCGATCAGTGGCAAGGGTATGGCCCCAAAGGAGAGGAGGGCATCGTGAAATTGTTGGTAGTGTTCCCGCTCGATACCGAGTTCTGTCTTGAGTTCGCGGATCAACTGCGCGCCAACCCAATAGGAGAGGGCCTGACCCGGTTCAAGAGCGTAGCGCCTGATCTCAGCTGAAATCCAGTTCCCGGAGGCCTGGGGCAAGGACCGTTGCATCAGTCGCTCCGCCGCGGCCAAGCTGAGCTTGCCGGTGTGAATTCCGATGTCTAGGATGACTCGGAGAATTCGGAACTTGAGGGAGTGGAGGCGAGGCCAAAAGGGAGTCTGTTCGTGGAGTCCGATCTCTTCCATCAGCTCCTCACAGTATAGGGCCCAGCCTTCGAGCATGACGTCGTTGTCCCGAAGATTGCGCAGGGGATGATGGCGGTCTGCGGCGTGTAAGAACTGAAGGTGGTGTCCAGGCCAGGCTTCGTGGACGACCAGGTTGGTGAACCCACCATAGGCTCTCTTTTTGGCGTATCGAGCAGCCACTTCGGCGGTCCACGGTTCCGGGAAGCTGGGCATATAGAAGCGCCCCACTCTGGCGCCAGAGTAGAGGGCCGGTTCAAGGTAGAAGGGGCCTGGGATCAGGGCCTCTAGGTAGGCGGGGGTTTGGCAGAGCAACAACTCGCCAGCTGGAATGGTGACGATCTCAGACTTCGCGAGGAAATTTTTGACCCGCTCTAGCTCGCCGAGATAGAACTGCCAAATTTCCTGGGGGCTGGGGGCGAGATTCGGGTCGGTCGAGGCCTTGGGTTCCTTTGAGAGTTGTTCCTCAACGCTCTCTAGGGCCGCTTCTGCCATGCTCTCCCAGACGCTCCAGTGGCGCTCCAAGTGGTACTCCGTCTTCAGGAGTGATGCGAAAGCTTCCGGGCCCATGGGGACAAACTCTTGGCGACTCTTTCCGCTCAACCACTGATGAAACGCCCTCAGTCCGGTCACAGCGCTCTGGGCGGCCCTCTTCACCGGGTCGGGGGTCTCTGGCGTGGTCAGGGTTGAAGCTAGGTCTTGGAGAGCATCCTCGGCCATCTCGATGGAGACCTCTAGCGCCGGAGAGCGAGGATCGTCGAGCTGAGCTTGAGCGACTTCCAGGAGGGGAGTCAGGCCCAGGAGCCTGGCTTCCAGGCTCTGCCAGGGTCGCTCGTGGTAGCGGTGGTGCAGCGCCTCAAGACCATCGAGACCCGCTTGGAGGTAGAACACGGGATTTTGACTCAGGACTCTACGGTAGCGGAAGGGATGCTGGACGGCCGAGAGTTGAGAGCGGAGAAGTTGGTGGTCTATCCGCTCTTGGGCTGTGAGGCTCTGGAGGTCGATGTGGCAAAGCTCTCGCTCGAGTTCACCGATGGCCAAGAGAAAATCGTCGATCTTGGCAGCGCGATAGTCCGCTGTGAGGTGGTCGAAGCCCGCTTGCCCCTTCTCGGTGGCGAGGTGAGGGTGCAGCTGGAACCACAGGTTCACAAACCTTTGGATCAGTCGGTCGAGGCTCAAGCTTGAATCATGGCCAAGGGAATGACACCGCCTCGCTGACTGATATTGACCACTCGACCGCCGCTGTACCGACCTAGGGCTCCCAAACGCTCTCGCATGGGGAAGAGTCCCAAGCTCAGAAAGCAGGGAGCCATTCTTATTCTGCCATCGGCGCTGAAGAGTGGAAGCTCTTCAGCGACCACTTCGGCCAACTGCTGAACCACATATTCTCCGGGTTTGCGCTTGGCTTCGGCAAGGGCGCGAGTCCACTCCTGGGCGTTCACTTGAGGACCGAGAACGACGCCGATGCCTCCGTAGCTCCTGTTCGGCTTGATCACGAGGGTGTCCCGATTTTCGACCACGAAGCCGAAGAGGTCGACCTTTTCCTTGCTAGGACCGGTGGTTTGGCGGTCAAAGAGGAGTCGCGTCCAGAGCACATGGCGGTCGAAGACTTGCAACTGAGCCTCGCTAAAGATGCTTCGGTAGGTTGGGTCTGTGAACAGCTCATAACAACTCTTGTGGTCGAGTTCCCCGGCCAGCGATGGAACCATCCGACCTTCCCGAAAAGCCCGCCTGAGGGTTTGCAGAGAGCAACTCTGGTCGATTTCGTCGAGTTCGTGAAGCTCCAAGAAACGGTAGATGATATCGAACTCCTTGTTGCCACCGAAAATTCTACCCTCGTCATCCGAGCGAAAATCTCTGGCGTCGATGGCTTCGGCATCCAAGCCGAGTTCGCGCAAAAATCCAGCCAGCCTGGCCATTTCTCCGCCGAGTCTGTAGAGGCGGAGGTCATCCATCAAGGCCACACGCGGTTTGCCCTCTAGCTCCAGCCATCCGGCGTGGTCTTGAAGCTCATCCACCAGCAACAGGCGAGGGTCCGGCAAGGCTATAAGGTTCTCCGAAGAGGGAAGGAACATCCTCAAGGCCTTCATCATAGCTTCGCTGGCCGCTGGGGCGTAGGTCATTCCACCGATGCCCACGACATTGGTCTCCACAAACTTCAGGGACTCTTTCCAGCCCTTCCCCTGGGTTCGCCCCACCGCATCGATGCGGCAAAAGAGTCGTTCTCCGGGGCCTTCTTCTTGGTGTCCGGTCATCTTGAGCCAGTGGGTCTCGGCAGGGTTTAAGGGGACGACTCGCTGAGCCTCTGGGAAGGTGGTGAGTATGCTCGGCAACAGACGCATGGCCAGTCGCAGTTGCCAGGAGACGTCGTGCAGATAGGTGACGGTCTCCGCCTCGACAAGCCACGGTCGTGCTGGAGTTGGCAGAGGGGTTCTGACCCCGTTTTCTTCCGTCCAGAGGCCACGCTCCAGCGAATCCTTGACCAGTTGGGACCGGAAAGCAAGGCTCTGCTCCTCAGTGAGATTGCAGAGTTCGTGGTCGAGTCTCTGCTGGGTTTTGGCGAGCGTCATCAAAATCGAGAATTCTCTAGGGCGCAGATTTCGCCTTTGCTATGGAAGGGCAAAACCGGTCCTGGAGATGTCGCCTGCAAACTCTTTAAAAGTGGATGACAGCCGCGTCTGGGTCCGGGACAAAGTCGGGAAGCAAGGGGCGGCCTGGCTTCTCCGGAGCCGCTTCGGGCGAGAACTCGGTGGCGAAGATATCACTCATGTAGTTGTACAGCGCGGGGTTCTTGGCCGCTAATCCCGGATTGGAGTTCTCCGAGCGGAAGATGTCGCCGCCATTGTCGTTGGGGAAGGTAAGATAGGC
>CAZVVF010000118.1:4627-8797 GCA_964630575.1 uncultured Burkholderiales bacterium
TCCACAGCTGCGGCGAAGTATTCGCGAACGTTTTCCGAGGCTCTGTCGGTGGTGAAGGTTTCCTCGACCCCGGCGGATTCGGCTTTTTTGAGGTCGGCCTCGTAGAGCGCGTCAACGGTTTGGCGATGGAGGGCACCGAATCCGGGGATGGCGGTCATGTTGTCGAGAACGTGGTCCAAGGCGTGTCCCATCTCGTGAATGACCAGGCGATAGTTGCCAACCTCTTCGGCTTTTTCTGCGGTGAACTTCTTGTGCACGAGAACCAGGCGATCCTCGGCTCGGTTCAGTCCCAGGGAAGCCTCCACGTAGTCTGCTGTGGTCTCGCGCGCGCTGCGGAGTCGGTTCTCTGGGATGGGCTTGCCATCATCGTAGATATGGGGAAGCAAGAACAGTCCGGCTGGCAGCCCTTGGTTGAGTTCGGCAAAGGCTTGAGTCCAGTCCTCGAGGTGTTCAGCCGGTATCTTTTGCCTTTGAGCGATGGTGGCCAGCGTGGGCTGACGCTGGGACAGGCCAAAGTGAAAGTCGAGGCCGGCCTTGCGCAGTTCGCGGGTGGTGGATTGGGCGAATTCGAGAAGGTTGCTGGAATCGTTCTGGGCCAAAGCCTGTCGCGTGATCGCATTGGCCTTGGAGCGCTCTTCTTTGTACTCTCGCTCGGTGAGATGTCGCAGAGCTGGTGAATCGGCGAGGGTCTGACCGTTGTCCAAAACGGCAACCTTCATGCCGTAGCTGTCCAAGAGGTCGAGAACAGGGGCTGGAAAGGAGTCGAGATCGCTCTCCACCTGAGGATAGTCGCCGGGGACGATGGACTGAATCCTGGCCTCGGTGGCAGGGCGAAGCTGTGGCTTCGGGCTTGGTCGATGAAGGCTATTGGCTGCGATCCTCACCCACCTAGAGAACCATGGCCGAGGCTGGTCAAAGTTAGCGGATTGAAAACTCTGCGTCAGCTACGAGGATTGCTCGGGTGGCAGGAAGCGCCCGGTGAAGAAGTCTGATCCCTTTTGGGGTTCACCCGGTTGCAGGCGACTGACGGCGTTGTCCACCTGGCTCGCGGTGAAATATCCGGCCCCAACGAAGGCCACACCGCCCACGGCCAGAGCACTGAGAAGAGCCCCTGTAGCGGCTCCGGTGAGGGCGCCGATGACCCGACCGGGATACTCTCCCAATCGGCGTCCTGCTGCCTCGTGGGTTTTGATGGCCAGCCCTTCACAGGGCCACAATAGGAGCTGCTTGATCCCCTTGCCGACGCCTCCTTTTGACAGTTTCACTAGGGTGGAGACGTCTAGCCCAGTCTTGTCCTCGCTATCGCTATCGGGAGCACTTGGGGCGTCGCTTTTGAGATCGGCTGGCGATGGGCTGGCATCAGAGGCCTTCTCTGAGGCGCCGAGTCCGTTGTTGTGCAACAGTTCGTCAACGACGCTGGTCAAGGCTTGGGTCTCCTCTTTCCCGGTGGGTTTGGAGGTTCCCGAGGCGCTGACTCCTCTCCAGCCGGCCAAGGTCCCTGTCACAGCACCGAGAGCGGCCGCCGGGGCGGCGAGCACCGCACCTGCCACGGCACCGACTGCAACACCCAGAGCCGTCTTGACCGAGTTCTTAAGAAAACCCAAGACCTTTTTTGAGTGTTGCGGTGCTAGGGGTTTCTCTAGGGTATGCAGAGACTGAAGCTCCTTGGCTTCGGGACTGTTGGAAGCTTCGATGGTCTTTGTTATGAGGTCGGCGAAGGCTTTCATGTCAGCATCAAGCTTGGGACCTTGATCGCTGGAGGCTCCCGCGTCGTCGCTTTTGGCTGTTTCTTGGCTGGCCTCGGTCTGCTCGCTCTGAGGGGCTTCGGTGACTTTCTTGATGGCCTCCTCAAAGACTCCCTCTTGAGCCAGGCGCGACACCTCGTTGATCAGATTCTGGCCTGGGCTTCTCTGCAGAGGGGCGTCAAAGATCATGTCCATAAACTCTTTGTACTTCACACTCTTGAGGAGCTTGGTCTGGGTCATCTTTTCGTCGAAGTCCCATTTGTCCAGCGGTAGGTAGAGGGAGGGCCCACGGCGCCCTTCGTACTTTTCAGAGACCTTTTGCTGGATGACTTGGGCCTCGGTGGCTTCCATCAACTCGGCGATGGCCTTTTTGAGCTTGGGTGAGGTGATACGAGCGTCTTGACTGGTGTGGTCGAGAACCTGAAGTAGGTCCCGGTTGTCCACGTCAAACATGATGTTGACGACAGGATTTATGCCGTAGCTGGGAGCTTTGGCGATGCTCTCTTTGAGGTACTCAGCGTATTGAGGCTCGGCCAAGGCGGCTTCAAAAAAGCCACCGAGGGCCTTCTGAAAGCGCTTGGCTTTGGCGGGAGACAGGTCGTAGGCTCCAATGGTGTCGGCGTGGTGTTGCTCTTTGTCGCCCCCGATCATAGCGGGTGCTTGAGACCATTCCTCGACCAGGTATTCGGCGTACTCGCGACCACTCGCCTTACTGGTTTTGGGGTCGTTGAGGTACTCGAAGGTGGAGATAGGATTGGACCCGGCCATCAACTCCGGAGAGGCCACCAAGGTATCGATGTCGCCGGTCTCGGCCAGGGCGTGGATGAAGGAGGTGTTGCCCATGAGGCAGCTGACCAGCATGAGGTTGTCGATTCGGGGCCGCTCTCCGGTCTCGTTTTCGATACGGGTCAGGGCTTGAGAGATGGCACCGGCGAACTTGTCCACGGGCATGGCTTCGTTGGCAGCGGAGTTGTTGTGCTCCCCATCGGGGAGGAGGCCTTTTTCGGCTCCACCGTGTCCGCCCACTAGGAATCGAATCTTGTCGTCGCCCAGATTGGATTTGACGGTTTCATAAACAAAGTCCTCAAGGACCTTGGGGTTGTTCATCGCGGTCTCTGGGTCGAGCTTTTTGAGTTCCTGAAGCTCGCCGCTTTGGACTCTCTCCACGCGGAGGTTTCGCTTGTTGGGGAGATCGCTTCGCATGGTGACGATGTCGAGTTGTTGGGACGACCCCACCGAACTGATCCGCTGAGGGAGGTCGTCGTAGTTGCCTTTGGCGAGGGGGTCAAAGGGGGAGACGTGATAGAACATCATGAGGTTGTCGCTATCGGTCTTGGAGCCGTCAAAGGGTTCGGCTAACGGTGCCGTGACTCGGCCTGTCTTTTGAAACCTCTCAAATTCGGCGAGACTCTTCATCTCGTGCAGATCGCCATTCTTGTCGAGAACGACCACGCGCTCACCCTGAAGCAGCTGAAAGTAGGTGGCGCGGTCGTCGGCTTTCACCACCATGCCTTTCATGTCTCCCTGAGACTGTTGGGTCATGAAGATGGTTTTGTCTCGGCTGAGCTTTTGAAAGTCTTTTTGGAATTGGGCGACATTCTCAGGAGGGCTCTGGGACCATTTTGCCGCGAGATCGATCTCGGCCTTGTTGAGGGTCAGGGGGAGAGCCAGCGGCCGTTCATCGTTTTCGAAGGCGACCTGGAGTCGCCCATCGCTCTGCAGCGCCTCGGTGAGAGTCTTGTCGATCTCAAGCTCCGAAGAATCGTCGAACATGCGCCGCAGCGCAGCGAGCGTGCCTTTGTCTTTGGGATCGTCGCTGGGCAACGGGGAGAGCTTCAAGCCGGCTGCTTTGGCCGATTCGAGATGGGACCGGTTTTGCCGGGCTTGCGGGTTGGATTGAGAAAGAAACTCTCGGGCGCTCTCAGGTGATCGGTGGGTCTGATATTGGCCATCGTTGCGCTGAACCACCAACCGGCTACCGCGTTGCAGGCTCAGGCTGGCAGCGGCGGCATCGGTTCTGAGATACTGATCGTCGCGGAGAATGTAGAACTTGTTGTTCTCTTGACTCGCCTTCTTGAGGTCTTTGTGGAGGTTCTCCAAGGATGGCTCAACCTCGGCACCAGTGACCAGCGCGGTGTAGAGCGGAACATCGCTCTCTTTGCGCACGGGAAGCACGAACGTGGAATCGTCTTGGGCCTTGAACTGAACGAGCGCTTCGTAGCCGTTCTTGAGATTGGTCTTTATCCTCTCGACCTCGTAGGTCGCCGCTCGACGGTCGTGCTGGGCCAGAAGGCGGAATGAACTCTGAAGCGGGTCGAGGTCGAGGTGGTCGCCTAAAGTGCTCTGCGCGGGTGCTTTTTGACCACTCTTGGCTAGCTTTGCTTGCTTGGGGGCAAGAGGAACCTTGGCTAGGTGACCTGTTTGG
>CAZVVF010000119.1:0-8726 GCA_964630575.1 uncultured Burkholderiales bacterium
GGCTTTCATGATCCGTCTGGCTTGACGGCTGATGGCAAAGGCGTAGGGGAGTTGCTCGAGCCTTTCGCCCATAAAGACGACGTCGGCGGTCTCCATGGCAACGTCGGTCCCCGCGGCCCCCATGGCTATGCCCAGGTCGGCGGTGGCGAGCGCTGGCGCGTCGTTGACGCCGTCTCCGATCATGGCCACTCTGTGGGTCTCTTTGAGCTTTTTGAGGACTGTGACTTTGTCTTGCGGCATGAGATCGGCAAAGACCTCATCGAGTTCGAGTTCCTTGGCGATAGCCTTTGCCACCCTCTCGTTGTCGCCAGTGACCATCACCAGGCGAGTCAACCCAATGGCCCTGAGGCGCTTGAGGGTCGCGATGGCGTCAGGTCGGAGGACGTCGGCGACGGCTATGACCCCAAGAATGTGGTCGGGATCGGCGATGATGACCGCCGTCTTGCCTTGGTCTTGGAGCACCTGTAGATACTCTTGAAAGGCTTTGAACTCCGCGTGTTCGGCGAACATTTTAGGAGAACCGATAGAGAGAGTCCGCTCTTCAACTAAGGCTTGTGCGCCCTTGCCTGATATCGACTGGAAATCGGTCGCCTCAGGGATGTCGATCTCGCGAGCTTGAGCCTCTTTGACGATGGCCGTGGCTAGAGGGTGTTCCGATTTGCGTTCGACAGCCGCTGCCAGGCGCAAAAGTTCCAGGGCCTCTTTGGGGATGTTCTGGTCTATGGGGAGAATGCCGGACTGCAAGGCCAGGTCGGTGACCCTAGGCTTGCCTTCGGTCAAGGTACCGGTTTTGTCAAAGGCGATGGCGTCGATGACGCCGGCGGTTTCGAGGTGAGCCCCTCCCTTGAAGAGCACGCCTCTGCGGGCGGCGCCACCAATGGCCGAGAGGATGGAGGCGGGGGTCGATATCACGAGGGCGCACGGCGAGGCTACCACCATAACGGTGATGGCGCGGTAAAAGGTTGGGTCGAAGGCGGCTCCGAGGGCCAGAGGGATGGCGATGAGGGCGAGGGTGAATAGGATCACACCAATGGCGTAGTATTGCTCGGCTTGGTCGAGCCACCGCTGGGTTTGAGCCTTCTCGGTTTGGGCTTCCTCAACCAGTTGAACGAGTTTGGCGATGGTCGAGTCTTTGGCGAGTCGCGTGACTTCGAACTCGATGCTTCCGGTCTGGTTGATGGTCCCTGCGAAGATGGGGTCGCCGAGCCGCTTGGAAACGGGCATGGACTCTCCGGTCAGGGAGGATTCGTCGATGTTGGTGGTGCCCTCGCTGATCTTGCCGTCTAGCGGAATGCTCTCGCCAGGTCGAACGACAATGATGTCGCCCAGAGTCAGGTCTTCGAGAGCGAGCATGACCAACTCCGAGCCTCTCCTGGTCAGGGCTTTGTCGGGGCGAAGCTTCATGAGAGAGCGGATGGCGCTGCGGGTCTGCTGAATGGCAAAGCTCTGCAGCACGTTTGAAAAGGAAAAGAGAAAGAGAAGGACCGCTCCCTCCATGGGAGCGTCTACGTAGGCGGCACCGATGGCGGCCAAGATCATCAGAAGATCGACGTCGACGGTCTTCTCTTTTAAAGATTGCCAGGCGGCTTGCAGGCCGAAGGTGCCGCCGGTGAAGTAGGCGATGATCATAGCTGGTGTACGAGTTTCAGGGCGCAACCAACTGACGATGATGGCCAGCAGGGTGATGATGGTGAAAGCGATCTCTATGCGGTCACCGGTGGAAGTCTCCTCGCTCCAGGTTTCAGCGGCCGTCCCTGAGGCCTGGACTTGCTGAAGGACACGCTCTTGGTCGGTGACTCCGCCGTCAAAGGTCACGCTCATGCTTCCGCCGATAAAGGTGGCCGACGCCTTTCGAACCCCTTCGAGGTCTTTGGTCCGTCGCTCGATTTTGAGGGCACACGCTTCACAAGCCCGACCGTTGAGCTTGAACAAGCACCGGTCGAGTCGGGGTGGGGCTAGAGTTTGAGCGAACGCTTCTACCTGTTTGTCGTCTACTCGTTTGGGGTCGAATCGGATCTCCACCGAATCGTTGTTGGGGATATGGACCCCCAGGATTCCTTCGGGAGGACGCGTTGATTCGTCAATGTCGACATAGTCGCAATCTTGTGGGTCGGGCATTATGCAAGATTCTTGCAGGCCGGATGGATCCCCGCTAGGGCTGAGCAGATCCTCTCCTTGAGGGGAGGATCCTGGTTCTTGTGAGCTTTCTATAGAATTCATCCCTCCCATATGAACACGATGTTAACAGGCATGGTTTCCATTTCTCTCTGCCATGATCGCGGTTTGGAAGGCTAAATCGGTGCTATTTTTCGATATCGGAGCAAAACTTGAGGATTCTTTGGACAAAGAGCCTCGCGGGTTTGGAATTTTGTTAAGGAAACGTTTACAAAATTTACAAAACAGTAACCCCCATGTTCCTAGACAATACTCTGCCCCTACCTTAAACTCGAATTAAGAAATACTTACTTGGAGGTCACAAAATGGCAATAGGAGCAGCATTAGGCGTATTGGGAACAGCGTCGAGCGTAAGCGGACTCTTCGGTGGCGGCGGACCCCGTCAACCGCGAATGAACCGTGCTCAGAAGCAGCACATGCAGTCCCACTCAAACATGAACAACGCAATGGCTGGGATGATGCGTCAGATGACCCAGATGATGAACCGCATGCAGCAAAGCATGATGGGTGGAAGTTGTGGCAACCCTCAGGGCAGCTGTTCGCAGCAAGGTCTAAACGGCGCCAATTGCTGTGGCGGATCGGGTTTTAACAACGGCTTCCCTCAGCAACCCATGGGCAATATGTTCGGCGGTGGCGGTACCAACATCAACATCAACCTCGGTGGCGGAAGTCCCTTTGGAATGCCTCCTATGCTGGGCGCACAGTTCGGTTTGGGCGTGAGCTTGTTCGGCTAATCGCTCGGCTTTGTGAACGATAGATTTCAAGTCATCGACGCTGAGGCAAAGGACATGGATTGGATCCGTGACCTGGCCGTCTCAGCGTCGATTCATACCTTCAGCGGTCTTCGCAGCACCGCCCAACAGAGAGCCAAATACGTGGCTCTCGAACTCGAGGAACTCAAACGCTATGTGCGGGAGGGTTCCTTTCGCTTTTTGTTGGCCATCGACAAGGAGAAAGACGATGCACGCGCTGGTTATCTGATCCTCAACCTGTACGATCTCGATGAACTCGGGCGCCGGCAGACCTTCGTCGAGGATATCGCGGCCTTGCCGGAATACTGGGGCTTGAAGGTTGGGCACATTCTCTTTGACGCGGCGACCAGACTGACCGCCGAATTGGGTGTGCATTTTATGGGTGGCGAGGTCGCTGCCGAAAATTCTCGTATTGAGGCAGCCTTGCGAAACAACTTCTTTCTAGAGAGCTATCGAGTGTTTCGGCCCTGCACTCCAGAAGCCGAAGCCATGATGCGCGAAGTGCAACAGAGCAAAGAGCGTCAGGAAACGGTGCAAGACAAGGTCAAAGCCTTGCAGGAACGACGCCAAAGGCGCAAGGGGCGTAAACGGCGCACGGAAAAATCTTGAAGTTTCAGGCCATGGAAGAGCATCTCCAGGCCTATTTTGCTTGGAGAGCCGAGGGGATTCAGAATGCCTGGTGTTGGCACGTGGATGCCCACCTGGATATTGGAAAGACAGGGCTCGGCCCCGATCGGCTTTCGGCTCTATCGGCCTGCGCCGACTTTGAGGCCGCCGAGAGCGCCGACCTTCTGGGGAACAGCTATCTCCCTTGGGGCGGCCTGCACTGTGGCAACTACCTTTACCCGGCCATATCGGAAGGGATCGTGGGTCGGCTCACTTGGGTGATTCCGCCAGACCTGCCCGAGGGTCCCTTGCTGACTTGGGCGCAAGGGCACATCAACGATTGGTTCGACCTGAGTTTGTCGGAGTTTGCCAGTCTCAAGTTGGATGGCAATCGTGTCGTGGGGACACTGCTTGGGATTCCCTTTGAAATGGGTACCCTGGAGAGTTTGGACCTGCCCCAAGAGCCGGTCCTGCTGGATATCGACATCGACTACTTTCTCAAGGAGGACGGGAGCGTTTGGCAAGATTCAAGGCGCTTCGCCGAGGCCATTGCGCCCATCCCTCGCTTGTTTACAACGGTGGCCTACTCGGTTAAAGGGGGCTTTACACCTGATTGGGAGCGGCGACTGGCTGAGCCGTTCTTTCCTCAGGACCGCGATTCGTCAGCCTCGATTGGGATCGATGAACCCCCTTACACGGCCACCTCCTTGGATGAACTTGCCGCCTTGGTGCGCTGCCATCGCTACCGCGAGGCTCTGCAATGTTCCGCCGGTGACAGCCAGATCGAGGTCCTGTTTTTGAGGGGGACCGCTCTGCAAGCGTTGGAGCGAATAGAGGAGGCCTTGGACCTTTGGCAGGCCCTTCTAGAGAATCCCGCCGTTCAAGGAGACGCGAGGGCTTATCTTCACGGCCTGTGCAGCGAGATTCTGTTCCAGCTCAAACGTCCCAGCGAAGCTCTCGAGCATTCCCTCAAGGGCCAGAAGCTCGACCCTCTAGATTACCGGCATCACTGGGCCGAGGCTGTGTCCTTGGAAGCGCTCGGCCAGATTCGCAAGGCGACCAAGGTTCTCCGTCGGGTCGTTAAGCTCTCGGAGCACCACCTTTTTGGTCTGAAGGCTCGCTATGCTCTGGTGCGACTCTATCAAGCCCAAAAGAAAGACGGGCTGGCCAAGATGGAACTTCGCCAACTCGCCCAGCTGGATGTGACTGGCCAGTTTCGGCCAGTCACCCTGCTTCACGGAGTCTAGAGGATTCTAGCTCTTAGGTTGCCATTCCATCGTCGGCGACCTCTGCCATGACGTCTTCTAGCATTTTCAGATAGGTCTCCATGGAGAGTCGTCCGCGGTTGATGGTGGAGAGCCCTTGCCAGGTCAACCGGATCCCCTCGACCAAGTGGAGTCGGTCGGGATCGGTGAGGAACTTCTCCATGGAGTGCAAGCCGAGTTGGGCTTCTTCAAGACCGGCCTGATAGGTCACCGCGACCTCTTCCAAGTAGGGAAGATGAGTGGTTTTCCACACTTCGAACTGCTCTGGGGTAAAGGCGTCTTCGTCCAGAGCGGTGGCTGCAACACTATCGAGATCATCGACAAATTCTTTCAGTCCAATGGTGGCTAGTTTGAGTTCATTGGCGAAAGCCTCCGGCGTGATGACCCCATCGGCGACGTCGTCGCAGGCCTGAAACAGTCGGGCCACATTCTCCGTCATTTGGAGTTGCTCGTTCTCTTCCAAGGCCGGTCCAGAGAGCACGCTGAAGGTGGATGAAGAGGTGACTCCGGCATCCTCTGGGCGGGGTAAGATCTCGCCGCAGGCTTCACATTTTCTGTTCTCTGGCGGGTTGGGCCGGGAGCAGGATGGACAGGTGATGTTGGTCTGGTGTTGGGCCGCGGTGTCAAAGACTTCTTGGGACTCCTCCAGCAGAGCGGCCGTGTCGATGAGGCGCTGAATGATATCCGGCAATTTGTCGAGCTCAGAGTCCTCGATGGCGGCGCTCAAGTCTTCAATGGCCGTGTAGTGAGAGTCGAGAGTATCGAGAGTCCTGGGGATCTCTTCCTGTACCAAGGCCGAATCCGTGGGACGAGAAGCAGCCTCTTCGAAGGTCTCGGTGTAGCCGTCCATGATCTCACCGTACTCTTCGACCATGGCGGCCAAGGTGTCGGAATCATAGGCCTGGTGCTTCTCCCGAAGGATGGCCAACAAAACGTTGGTAGCGGGGATAGCGGTCGGCCCATTTTCGATGGCATCGGCCATAAGGCGTTCGAGTTCCTCGGCGCGATGATAGACGGTATCCAATTCAGCGATCTTGGGTTTCGCGGCCGCAGCCGTTTGGGGACGCTCGGCCTTTAGGGCGGTTAGAATGTCGATGCTCGTCTCGTAATCTTGCTGCAAAGCCTCACGACCGGGCATATCGAGCTGACCCAGAGTGTCGACGCGCTCAACGATCCCTTTGCTGAAGTACTTGCAGTACTGCGACCAGGCTGGGGTCTCGACTTCCTTGCTTTCGATTCCCTGAATCATCCTGAAGAGGGTGTTGGCTGGCATGGACTCAAAAGGGCCAAAGCCAGAGAATTCCTGAGAGTACCTTTCCAGAGCGGCATTCAGTTCTGGAAGAATCTCTTGCGATTCTTCATAAGCTCGAACGGTCTCGCTCGAGTCTTGTTGTTCGAGGGCTGTTCTGGCTCTGGTTAGCCACTCGAGGTAGGACTCAAGTTGGGCCATAAGCGCCGTTCGCGACTCCTGTGAAAAATCGAGAAACTCCTGGCCTCTGGCCTCGGCTCGCTGGGGAACTTGCTCGATCTCCCGCCGGGCTATTCGCTCTTGGGCCTTCACTAGATTTAAAGTTTCGCTGGAGTCTTCTCCACCGATGGCGACCATAAGACCAAACCTGATCTTGTCGATTGGGTGGTCCGAATCTTGCCTTGGAATCATTTTGACATACCTCTCGCCGCGTGGCTTCTCTTAGACAATTGTCGATACCTGCGGGAGGATCTACCCACCGCACTTACAATCTCCAAAGATGACACATCCACGCCTTTCCCCTCATCTCGACGTGCGTTTTGGTAATACGTCTGACGAGGTCTTGTTCATGAATCTCAGCTACGGTACTCGTATCCTCGGCCAAGAGGACTCTTGGCAGAAGCTCAGGGCCGTCGCCGAGGGGAACTGCCCTCAAGGGGACCCGTGGATTGAACGCGCTCGGGCGGCCTTTCTCATTTGCGACGGTGCCGAACCTGTCTGGCCCGACTTCATCGCTCGATTGGAGCGTCAACTCCGCAAATACTTGGAAAAGAAGACTCAGAGCAAGCTCCCGGAGGCCACCACTAAGGCTTCACTCTTGGACCTTTTAGAGCGGACGGAGAAGGTCTATCGCGAGCATTCCATGCCGACGCCCTATTCCGGGCCGCACGAACAGGTGGGCCCCTTGATGCACAAGCCCAGCCGCTTGGTCGACTTCATGTTCGATCATACCCGGGCTTTCATCGAGTTTGACCTGGAAGACCGGTCCTCGGATCTTGCCTTTGGCTTGGTGGAGAAGTTCTTCGACCGACCAGCCATGAAATTGCGATATGAACAACAGTTTTGCATTCCTCGCACCACCCAGCTCCGGGCTCAGAAGATGATAGAGGAACTCGAGCCGGGTAGCCGCGTCCTGGTCTTGGGCGATGATGACTTGGTGGGTTTGGCGCTGGTGGAGATGACTGACAAACTCCAGGTTGATGTCTTGGAGCTCGATACCGACCTGGTGGCCTTTCTCAAGGCCAAGAGTGAGGGACGATTCACCGTTCTCGAACACAATTTGCGCAACGGCGTGCCTGACTCCATGAAGGGTTGCTACGATGCGGTCACTACCGACCCACCCTACGCCGACGACGGGATGCGGTTCTTTCTTGAGTGCGCCAAGACATCCCTCAAGGACACGCCAGAGAGTCGGTTATTCTTGACCACTTTCCCCGGTTTGCTGGAGAGTCCGGAACAGTTTTGGCAGGACCTGCGGGACCTGAAGCTAGACATCTTGCACACCCACAAGCACTTCAGCCGCTACATCTATAACAACACCTACAGGGTTCAGCACCTAGCGGCTCTTCGCTATTTAGGGGCCCCCTTGCACCCGACCACTGAGCTGTTGGGATTTCCATTCCTGTACGCCCATTTCTTTGAGTGCCAGCACGGAAGCTAAGGGCGCACTTCGGGCCGGACCGAAAGGGGATGAGTCGCTCCGAAGGTGTCTAGACCGGTGCTTCGACAGGTGCCGTTTTCTAAGCTCGTTTTAAGCTCCCTGAGCTAAGATCAGGGCATGTGGTACAAACTCTGCCTAGTGGCACTCTTCTTAACGGGACTGGCTTGGGCCGATGACAAGGCCGACTATGAGCGCACTCAAGTCGAGATTCAGCAAATGACCAGAAACCTGGGTCAACTCCATGCCAACAAGAGCTACAAGGAGGCCCTTCGACTGCAAGTTCAGATCGCCGACTTGTCACAGAAGGCTCTCGATATCGCCCTCAGCTCCGCTGAGCTCTCCAATGCCAAGGCGTGGCAGTACCACGCCAAAACCCTCAAGAATGTGGGGCACACGGAGGCTGCTCTCAAGGCGCTGGACAACTACTTCAAGACTCCTCTCTTGGACCGCAATGCCCAGCGGGATGGGTGGAAAAAGCGCGCCGAGATATACGCGCGTGCCCGGGATGACAAGCGAGCCTTGAAGGCTTACGAGAAAGCCCTTTCCTTGGCGGATGACCCGCGAGACGCCTTCGCGCTCCGACGCGATATTGCGAGTCGTCAAATCAGAATGTCCGAGCCTGATGAGGCTTTGAAGCAAGCCCAAAAGATGGAGCTTCTCATCGATAAGATGGAAGCCTCGCAGAGGCTCAGGGCCCAAAGAAATCTGCAGTCGCTCCTGGTGAGGATCTACAGGGAGTTGGGCGACGCCACGGCCACTCGATTGGCAAAGTTTCGGGAACTTGAACTCAGGAGAGAGATGCTACAAGAGGAGATCGACCACTTCGATCAGCGTTATCCCGACGACCAGCAATAACCCATTTCCGAAGCTATGACAGAAGGGTCCTGAGTGGCCCTTTTTGCGTTTTTCGCCTCGTTTTCATCCCTTTGACACGAACATTTTTTCGATGAAATGAAGGGAGGTCAATCATTGTTGATAATTTTTCACGGTGAGAGAGGTGAGGAGTCTTGTTATGAAAA
>CAZVVF010000120.1:0-8712 GCA_964630575.1 uncultured Burkholderiales bacterium
GCCACAACCGGCCAACAAGGCCGGTCCTAGGGCAGCCCCCAACATGGCAGCGAACCCCGACCCCAAAAAATTCCGTCTACTCAATCTACGCTTCATACTTGCACCGTCCCAACACGACAATATTCCAACCCATCTTCACAACAGAAAGTCTTTGTCCTCTGGGTACGCGACCCAGCCCGACAACCCTCTTGACATAAAGACACGTTCCAGCCATGGCTTGCCCTATAGGAAAAGTCCCCTGAGCCCAAAACTCTCTAGCTATGAAGAAAAACCCCTTTCGCCACCTATTCCTAGTGGCCATATCGCTATCGGTGCTGGCGACCCCTACGCTCGCTGCCTCGAACCCCGATGAAGTTCAAGACTTCCTAGACCGCTACACAACCACTTACATCAACCTCTACAAAGTCGCCTCCGAGGCCGAATGGGCTTCCAACACGGTGATCATCGAAGGGGTCGAGACGATCGATGAGGTCACGAAACTAGCCAACGAAGCTCTCTCTCAACACACCGGGTCGGTGGAGGTCATCGAGCGCGTCAAAGGCTATCTAGCCGATCCCGAGGGCCTATCGCCGATTCAGGTCAAGCAACTCAAGAGCATCCTCTATACCGCCGCCAACAATCCACAAACCGCGCCCGATCTCGTCAAAGAGCGGATCGCTGCAGAGAACAAGCAGAACAGCGCCCTCTTCGGATTTACTTTCGAAGTGGATGGGAAGACCCTCACTCCAAACGAGATCGACAAACAGCTTGAGGAGTCGACAGACCTGTCGACCCGACGAAAGGTTTGGAATGCCTCCAAGGAGGTTGGCTCGGTTCTCAAGGATGGGCTGGCCAATCTGGTAACCCTGCGCAACCAGACTGTGACCGGGTTGGGCTACGACGACTACTTTTCTTATCAAGTCGCCGACTACGGTATGAGCACTCCCGAAATGATAGCCCTCAACGAGAAGTTTGTGAAAGAACTCTGGCCGCTCTATCGAGAACTCCACACTTGGGCCCGCTACGAACTCGCCGAAAAATATGGCGTCTCAGAGGTACCAGAAATGCTGCCTGCCGATTGGTTGCCCAACAGGTGGGGACAGGACTGGAGCCCCATGGTAACCGTGGAAGGTCTGGACCTGGACGCCGTTCTCAAGGCCAAGGGCCCGGAGTGGTTGGTCAAACAAGCGGAGCGATTCTACGTCAGCCTGGGATTTTCTGAACTCCCCGAATCCTTCTACAGCAAGTCCTCACTCTATCCGGTATCGGAGTCCTCCGGTTACAAGAAGAACACCCACGCCAGTGCCTGGCACATGGACCTCAACAACGACGTCAGAAGTTTGATGAGCGTAGAGCCCAACTCACGCTGGTACGAGACCACTCACCACGAATTGGGCCACATCTATTACTACATGGAATACACCAACCCAAATGTTCCCCCTATCCTCAGAGGCGGCGCCAACCGGGCCTTTCACGAGGGGGTCGGTAGCCTGTTGGGTATGGCCTCCATGCAAAAGCCCTTCCTCGTGGGCATCGGGTTGATCGACGAGACGGCCGAGACCGACGAGATGCAACAGCTCCTCAAGGAAGCGCTCGCGCAAGTTGTCTTCATCCCCTTCTCTGCAGGAACCATGACCCATTTTGAACGGGACCTCTACGCCGAGAACCTACCTAAGGACGAATACAACAAGCGATGGTGGGACTATGTTGCCGCCTATCAAGGTATCGTTCCCCCCGAAGCCCGGGGAGAAGAGTTCTGCGACGCGGCGACCAAAACTCATATCAACAACGATGCGGCCCAGTACTACGACTACGCGCTGAGCTACATCATCCTCCACCAACTTCACGCCCACATCGCCAACAACATTCTCAAGCAAGACCCGAGAGCGACCAACTACTTTGGCAACAAAGAGGTCGGAGCATTCCTCAGCAATATCCTCAAGCAGGGTGCTGTGGGTGACTGGCGTGAAATTATGGTCTCGCAATTGGGTGAGGAGATCAGTGCCAAACCGATGCTGGACTACTACCAACCCCTGGTCGAGTATCTCAAGAAGGAGAACCAAGGACGCGTCTATACCCTGCCGACCGAACCCGAGTTCTAAGGGAGCATGGGAGAGGGATTCGACCTCGGCTCGTTCCTGCAGACGGCCCGGTCGGAGGGGACGTCAGACTCGGAAGGCTCGTTCACCATTGCCCAGGACAAGGCGCTCGATAAGCTCGCTCATTTCTCCCTGCCTGGAGAGTATGACTGGGTCCTCAAAATCGTGCAGGCCGCCAATCGCTGGGACTGTCCGTACCTCCAGGTCAATCAGACTCGCGTCGCGACCTCCTTCTACTTCCAACCCCCAGAAGCCAGGTTCCCAACGGATGCCGATATCGTTGGGAGCCTAGCTTCTGGCTCCACCGAAGCCGACGGCCCAGTCCACGAGTTGTGCATCGCCCTGCGAGCCCTCGTGGATCAAGCCAAACTGTCGTTTGTCCTAGCCACTCGCCACGAGGGGACTCTCGGTGACCCGATCTACTCCGGTGACGATGTCTCGAAGTTGGGGGACCAAGAGCGCCGACAATGGGCCAATCTGGCCAAGGATGGAGTGCGGCTCACGGTAAGCCATTTCCGTGGAAATGAGTCTTTCACAGGGAGATATATCCCCACCTTTTCCTTCGTGGCACGACGCTACACAGCGATCGCCGATAGTCTCAAGAGTCGGGCCTTTTGCTCCCCCGTTCCCATCCTGCTCGATGGGCGCGAGATCACGAACCCGCTCTGGCATCCCAGGATCGGCCGACAACTCTGCTTCAGGCCTCTGGCCATCGGTGTTGGCGATCGCCTAGACAGCGACTGTCTGAACTTCCAGAGCTATCCAGCCTACGCCACAATCAGTCGCATTCAACGGCCCAAGGGGCTCGCCTCGCGCGAGACACCGTGGTGTCTTATTCGAACTTTCGAGTGTCTCGCTCTCAAGGAGCACCGCGGCGCTTCCCGAAGTCTGGGAGCTTACCGGTTGCAGAGAACAGCGACCTTCCAGGACCTGGACCACAGAGTCTTTTGGGTGCGACACGGTGTGATCTGCCGCAATCAGAGCATCTTCAAAGGCTCGGTGGGCACCACCGCCTTTCTCTTTCTACCGGCTGGAGACTTGCGCTCTGACCTCACCGGACTGTCCCTGAGACTCGATGACAGAGCAGAAGCCCGAGCCAACCGTTTTCAGCGCCTGGTTGTAGACTCTCTACCCCAGATCGCTGAGCGTTTGCAGCTTCTCAGCAGTAAATCCGGTGCCGATTCCCAGATCGCGTTCCAATCCAAGAGCGAGATCGAATCGATAAAAAGACTCGAGGCAGGGTTTTCCGTCTTCACCGCAGGACTCGTCGGCCACAGGGCGCCGATTGCAAACCTTGGTCAGCAGCTGCAGCGAACTTGGAGAAAACTCAAAGCCCTGCCCTTTCAAGAGAAACTCGCCCGAGAGTGGAGAGTGTTCCTGGAAGAAGAATTGAAGCTGCTCCAAGTTGACCTGGCCAACGAGCGTCGAGACAGTTTTCAGGATTTTTAGGAGGGGGGCGAAGGAAGAATGTACTCTTTTCCCAAGGCTCCTCTCTGGAAGGTACTCAGGCTCGTTGAAAACACTGCAATTTGAAAAAGGCTCCTGCCAACTCGTAGAAACCTCTGCCCCACAACCGGGTCCTGGACAAGTTCTGGTCAGGTTGCGAGGAACTGTCATCGACGAAACGCACCTGGCCGATTACCGCTCAGGAGAACTTCAGGCGCCCTACATCGTGGCCGGTGAGGTTTTGCAACCTGGCGAACGCGTGATCGACTTTAGACGGGGACAGTCCGTGGTGACTGTCGTGTCCCAGCCGCTCTGCCAATATCTGGTTGTGGACCAGCTATCCCTGATCCCGGTGGATCAGAATCGCGCCGCTTCCTGCCTACTACTCGGTGTCGCTATGGCCCTCAAGGCCGTCCCGGCAGCGGAGCGCTACCCCGAATCCACCGTGATCGGTGGCGCCGGGTTCGTGGGGCTGACCCTATCGGCTCTGCTGCCCACCACGACCCCTTGGTTTTTTGGAACATCCGACCAATCCCTCATGTGCGCCCACGACTTGGGGGCATCGCACTGCAAGGAGTGGGAGGTGGCTCTGGAGGAACTCGAGCTCCAAGACTCCCTCGAGCGTGGCTACGGAGCCGTGCTGGTCGAGACGACTGGGCGACTGCAAGAGCGAACCTGGGCGCAGTTCCTCACCTTGAAGGGTGGAACCGTTGTCTGCGCCGTACCGAGTGGAGCCGCCTCCGATTGTATGGATTTCGACGCCACGCGTCTGCACTACGATCAGATCACTTGGAAGGCGCTCGGTCCCTGCACGGCGGAAGAGGTCAGTCAGGCCAGCGCCCATTTGGACAAGATTCCCGACACTCTGATCACAGACCAAGTCACCTTTTCTGATACCGAACACGTTTTTGAAGAACTCGACAAAGAGCGGGCCATCTGTTATTTGATGACCGACGAAACTGACGCCTAAAGGAGCCAAAATGACCGTTGTGTCCACCCAGACAATGAGAGCTGCCAAAGCCTTCGACTATGACGACGTGAGGATAGTGGATATTCCCAAGCCCACCATCGGAGCCAAGGAGGCCCTCGTTCAAGTGGTCGCGTGCGGTATCTGTTCCGGCGACGTGACGCCCTGGTACATCAAGAAAAAGTGCCCAATTGTTATCGGCCACGAACCTGTTGGGCGCATTGTGGAGTTGGGCCAGGATGCCGATTCCAGGTTCTCGGTGGGCGACCGAGTGTTTATTCACCATCACGCCCCGTGCCACAACTGCCGCCTCTGTAGCCGAGGGCACTATACCATGTGTCAAACTTGGCGAAGCACCAACCTAGACCCCGGTGGTATGGCTGAGTTCGTGAGGATCAGCCAAACGAATCTGGAGCACGACACCCTGATTCTACCCGACGATGTCAGCTACGATCAGGGGGCTCTCATCGAGCCTATCGCCTGTGTCGTGAAAGCCTTCAAAAGAGCCAACTTCCAACCTGGCGATCGCGTCGCCGTTGTGGGACTCGGATTCATAGGCCAGGTCATGGTCAGACTCGCGCAACACCTCAAAGCCGAGAGTATTGTGGCCAGCGATTTTGTCCCCTATCGACTTGAGCGAGCCAAGGAGTTGGGAGCCGACGCGGTCTTCAACCCAGCCACCGACGAGGGAACCTTCCCAGAATTTGTAGCCGCCAGGACCGACGGCCTCGGTGCCGACCTGGTCCTGGTCGGCCCCTCCTCGCCCAAGGTCGTTCAAGAGGCCATCAAGTGCGCAGGACCAGGGGGAAGGGTCCTGATGTTCATGTCGCCCCAACCCGGAGTCAAATTGGAGGTCGAGCCCCATGAACTCTTCTTCAAAGAGATCGATCTGCTCAGTTCTTACTCCTGTGGCCCAGACGATACCGTAGAGACCTTATCCCTCATTCGAGAGGGTGTGTTCCCCACGGAGAAGTTTATCACCCACCATTTCCAACTCGACCAGGCACTGGAGGCCTGCCGGCTCACGGCCTCTGCCAAAGAGTCGCTCAAGGTACTCGTGAACGTCGAGAATCAACCCAAGGAGGCCCACTAGCCCCGACTATGCGTCACTCAATCTTCAACCTTGTCATCGTCGTTCTCTTCTTGACGAGCACGGCGTTTGCCGAAAAACACCGCCTGTTCATCCTCCACACAAACGACATCCACGGCCATATTGAAGCTACAGACAAAGGCGGGCTGACCCGGGTGGCCGCTCTCATCCAACTGTTCCGAGAACTCTTCCCCGGTCAGGTCGTGCTGCTCGATGCCGGCGACACTTCGCTGGGCACCGCACTCTCGGGGACCTATTTCGGAAAACCGACCGCCGAGGTGATGGCATACCTCAACTACGACGCCATATCTTTAGGCAACCACGAGTTCACCTGGGGCAAAACAAAAATGAGAGCCCTAACCGATACTCTCGATGCTCCGGTCCTGTGCGCCAACCTGGTGAGCGCAGACGGCTCACCACCTCCTTATCCGTCCCACACAGTGGTGACGCGCAATGGAGTCAAACTCGCCATCGTGGGCCTCGTCGCCCCGGACACCTACCGCCGTGTCCACCCCGAAGCGACTCAAGGCTGGGAGTTTCTCCCCCCAGAAACCGCCGTTCGCACAGTCATGCCTTCCCTTCCGAGGGACTATGATGCCCTCATCTGTTTGAACCACATCGGGGTGGACAAAGACAGATTGTTGGCCCGAGCCGTTCCAGAGATCGACCTCATCGTTGGCGGCCACTCCCACACTCCACTCCATGAAGTCGTTTTAGAAGATGACACTCCTATCGTTCAAGCTGGCGTCTACGCCCAGTATCTCGGTATTCTGGAAGTGTTGGTGGACACCGATACCAACTCGCTCGAAGTGGTGAACTACAAACTGCAGAGATTTGATGGCTCGGACCCCCAAGACCCCGCCGCTCAAGAGATCGTAGAGAAATACGCCGCCGAACTGCGCCCCATTCTGGCCAAAGTTGTCACCCAAGTCGAGCAACCCATCACTCAGAAACCAGCCGAAGACGGCTACGACACAGCCTTGGGTAACTTTATCTCCGACGTCTTCCGCTCAGAGGCCGGAACCGACATAGCCCTCTACAACCGGGGCGGTGTGCGTTTTGACATGGACGCCGGCCCCCTCACTGTCGAAGACACCTTCAAACTCTTTCCCTTCGATGACCCGGTGGTTGTCGTGCAGGTCAGCGGGTCCCAACTTCGAGAGATCATCGAGCAAGGAACCGTAGACGGCGAAGGGCCCCTCTCCTCATCCGGGCTAACGGCAAACATAGAGAACGGTTCGGTCAAAGACATCCTAGTCGACGGCGAACCGATCGAATCGGAGCGCCTCTACACCTTGGCCACCACAAAGTTCCTAGCCAGCGGTGGCGATGGGATGGCCAGCCTAGCCAATTTTAAGGTACTTCGAAGCCTTCCCTTCACCCGAAATGTTCTTCTCAACTACCTAGAGAGTCACCCCAGGATCAGCCCACCGCAAGTCGGTCGCCTGGCGCCTCGCTAGGCTAGAAAGGCCGACTTCAACGCCGATATGAGGAGGCCGGATGTTGCTCCCACAAACCGCGTTGGCGGAGCAGAAACTCGCGGCACCACGCCATCACGTTGCTGCCTGGGTCATAGCGGAAATGAGGTTTCGGGTAGAAGTAGGGAGTCACCGTGTCAGCGAGGTCGGTGTAGTCCGAGAGAAACAGCTTGCCACGAGCGACCTCCTGGTGCGAAAACACGCGCCAGACCGGAATGTTGTGCTTTTTCAGCAGTCCATCCACGAGGTAAAAGGCCGACAGAAGTTGGAGCGGACGGCTCATAAGGTCAGCCTCATCCTTGGCCACCATCTCAATAGCCAAAGCTCGATGGTCCACGCCGTAGCTGCCGCTCGTCGTGCGGTCCTCGGGTGCGAGTTGATAGATCTTGCCGTCCACGTCCACCATGTAGTGAACCGAGACCAAACTCGTCACCGAGCGCTGATTGCCAACAGCCAGCGGAGTCGGACGGTTGAAGGAGTAGATGATCGATTCGGCGTCATCCACAACGGTAAAGTGCATCACCACCATGGTCGGCTTCAGAACAACAGTGTCTTCACCGTAGAGTCTCCGGTTTCGCTCTGAATCTGCAGCTTCGTAGTCCTCTAGAGGAAGCAAGCGCTTTTCGAGCCTTTGCGGTGGCCGTGAGGCGTTGTTCAAGCTCCAGGGTAGTGGCTTGGCGTCTGGGGAGATTCCAAGGGTGAGAATGTAGCGCCCATCCAGGGCTTGCATCGCGTGATCGCCAATATCCCGACTGGCCAAAAGAAGGTATAAGATCAGCGTCAACACTCCAGACGCTCCTCAAGCCATGCGGTTCCCCACCGACTCCCGCCTTCCATCACCAAGGCGGTGTAGCCACCTACTGTCAAGAGCGAACGGTTCTCTTCGAGCCACCTTGAGAGTGCCTCTCGATCAGCGGGTGCACACAGAAGCTGGCTCCGCTCCCAGGCTCCACTGCAAGCTCGCGATTCGATGTCGGCCAGGCTTCGCTCGGTTGTGGCCCGGCAGACCAACTGATAGACCCCCGACAACTCCCCGTAGACCAATCCCAGGCAGTAGATCTCGCTCAGTTCGTGGGCTTCGAGTCCAAGCTCTTCGTGGGCTTCGGTATACAGAGTGTCGAGCGGGTGCGAATGCGGCTCCACGCTCCCGGAAGGCAAAGGGTGAAGGTGACCCGCTAGAGAGGCGACTTTCTGGCTCCTCATCTCCACCAGATAACCATCCTGACAACGCGTCAGGCAGACCAGAGCGAGCACTTGGCTGCGCAGATTCCATTGAGGATTCTGCTTGAGCACAACCGAATCAAAATAGCTCCGCTCGCTCAACCGAAGATGGAGAGAGTCCCCGACTGACCAAGACTCGAGGCGGTAGGTCGGCCCGTCGGTCACGACACAGCCCTTGGCTCTGAGAGCCGCAACGGCAGCCGGGATTTCTCGCCGCTGTTCCCGAGACAAGTCCAGTGTCGTGGGAACGGTCTCCACACTCACCCTCTCGAGAGCTCCCCAGCCAGTGACAAGAAGACGTCCTTCGGCAACCCCGCGACGGACGCGATTGTATCTCTCAGCAGCGATCATTGAGAGAAAACGTTCTCTCTGGGCGCAGCTCCTACCTTGAGAAAAACCCAAGCAGACCGATTTTTGAGTGTCACGGCAGCC
>CAZVVF010000121.1:0-8706 GCA_964630575.1 uncultured Burkholderiales bacterium
GAACCCGGTCCGCCTCTTTGACCAAGATAACAGAGACATCGACCTCCAGCAGCTGCTGAGCCTGCTTGGCCAAACGCGGAAGCCGCGTGCGCAAGTGCGTGCTGGTCAACATTTCAGAGGCTTGCCGGTACCACTTCGAGAGGGCCTCGGTGCGCCGCTCCCCCTCTTCCAGAGCCGGCTTGAGACGCGCAGAGACCTGTCTCGTGTTCTTCAACTCCTGAGAGAGCCGCTGGACCTTTCGTCGCAAATCGGAGGCTTCTCGCCTAGCCTTGACGAGCTCTAACTGAGTGGACAAGTCCCTCACCAGGGAGGGATTGGGGTCTTTGAGCGCCTCCAGGATCAACCCGCCGCTATCCAGCTTCACGAACCTCAGCGAGCCAAAGTCCTTCACGTTCTTGTGATAGGGAGAGAGCTCCAGTGCCCGCTCCAAGCTGAGCGCCCCCGTCTTGGAGGGAAGCTTAACTGGCCAACGGTGTCGATGGGGACGCACCTTGCCCGAGCAGATCAAGAGCTCGATGTCGCTACCGGTGTCCCCAAAGAGCCAACCCCAGCGACCACTGGATGCCTTGATCAAGGCATTCAATCGCTCGGACAATCCCCGGGCCAAGGACTTTTCCAGTCCCGTGGCTGTCCAGGTTACGCGGTTTGCTTGACGACGCTCCATGCCCCAGGGCGGGGCTCAACTTCTGTGAGAGAGCCGATGAAGCCCCACGTAAAACCTTTCTCAAGTTTTACCCTAGCCAAACGACCGCTGTAATCGAGGTCTGGATCGACATCAAAGTGAACCAAGCGATGACAACGAGTACGACCCGTACATCGCGTTGCGTGCTTTTTGCTTCGCCCCTCGATAAGAACCTCAAACTCGCCACCTAATAGGGATTGATTATCTTGGTAAGAGATATCATTCTGAACCTCTATGAGACGATAGAGCCTATCCATTTTCTCTTTTTCAGGAACCTGGTCGGCAAACTTAGCCCCTGGAGTGCCGGGTCTTGCCGAATAGGCGAACATAAAGGCTGAGGTGAAACGAACCTTCTTCACCACGTCGAGCGTCTCTTGAAACTGCGCTTCGGTCTCGCCAGGGTACCCCACGATGATGTCCGTCGTAATAGAAAGGTTCGGTATCGCCTCTCTCATTCGTCGCGCCAGGTCCAAGAATTCATTCTTTGTATAGAGCCGCCGCATACGCTTAAGAACCTCATCATCACCGGACTGAAGCGGCAGATGAACGTGCTCACAGACAGCTGGATTTTTGGCCATGCTGTCGATCACAGATTGCGTGTAGTAGTAAGGGTGAGGCGAGGTAAAACGGATTCTATCAAGCCCCTTCATACCGTTGAGACCATCCAACAGATGAGAAAAATCGACATCCTCTTCGAGGTCCCGGCCATAGTCGTTCACGTTTTGCCCCAACAGGAGAATCTCGCGATGCCCCTCCCAGGCCAGGCGCTTCACTTCGGAGATCACCATCGGCAAAGGACGGCTGCGCAACTGCCCTCGCACGTAAGGGACGATACAGAAGGTGCACCATTGGTCACACCCCATGCTGATTGTGACCATCCCCTTGAACTTGGTAGCCGGACTGGATGGGAGATGGAAATGGGTCCCCTTCTTTTCGACCTTGACAAAGGGACCCTCACCGTTTTGAACGCGCTCCACGAGTTCCGGAAGGTCGGCCAAGTTGTGGGTGCCCACAACGATATCGACCTGAGGAAAGCGATTGATGAATTCCTCCCCATCCTTTTGAGCCAAACAGCCAGACACGACCAACACTTGGTCCGGCTTATTCAGCTTGTGGTTCTTGAAATGCCCGACCGAGCCGTAGACCTTTTGGTCAGCATTGTCGCGCACACAGCAGGTGTTAAAGACCGCCACATCGGCTGTTGCCGCATCATCGGTGGGGGTGTAGTGACGCTCAGAAAACATCCAGGTGATCAATTCAGAGTCGTAATGATTCATCTGGCATCCGTAGGTCTGCAGATAGAATGATTTGAGTTTTTCGACGATCAAGTGTCTGCTCCAGAAGGTTTATTGGAAATCTTAGGGCTCTTCAGTATCTCCACAGCACGGTTGAGTTGAACATCCTTCTCACCGCGGCCTACGAAGCGAGGTTCCATCTCGACTTTGATGTCGGGTTCAAGGCCGTGCTTATTGATAACGAAGCCTGACGGAGTATAAAACTTGGCGATAGTGAGCTTGAGCGCAGAGCCATCGGAGAAGGGATAGAGTTGCTGCACAGAGCCTTTCCCGAAAGACTTCACCCCGATGAGTTGGGCCAACCCGTGGTCTCTCAGCGCACCGGCTGTAATTTCACTGGCACTGGCGCTGAACTCGTTGACCATCACAACGGTGGGAATATCCACCGTGCCCAATTCGTCGGCTCGGTACTCGCGACGACGATTGTTGCGGTCGATGGTATAAACCACAAGACCGTTGTCCTTCTTGAGAAACTGGCTCACGACATCGACAGCAGAGTCGACATAACCACCACCATTGTTTCTCAGGTCGAGAATCAGCGAGGTCGCCCCCTCGGCCTTCAACTTCTCGATAGCTTCTCTCATCTCATCGGCGGTCTGTTGGCCGAACAAGCGTAGGCGAACGTAGCCAATATGATTGTCCATCATCTTGGAGGAGACAGAGACCACATGAATCTTACCGCGAATCACGGTGAAATCTTGTTCTTCAGGCTCTCCCTTGCGCTTGATCGTCAGCACGACCTTGCTATCGAAGGGCCCGCGAATCTTGGCCTGCGCCTGCTCTAGAGAGATACCATCCGTGCTCTCTCCATCGATCTTCATGACCTTGTCGCCGGGCATCAGGCCGGCCTCGTAGGCTGGCGTTCCCTCGATCGGCTCAAACACGGTCAGGCGATTCTCGTCATCGCGGTCGAGTTCGATGTAGATCCCAATACCACCGAACTCGGTGCTCTGCATCTGCTCCTGAAGCTTTTCATAATCCTCAGGGAGCATCAGCAAGGAGTAGCGGTCCTCTAGACCATCCAGCATTCCTAGAATCGCTGCGAAGGTTATGAGGTCTGGGTTGACCTTATCTCCATAGCGACGTTGAAGTTGAGGCAAGACCTTCTTACCGCGGTCCAGAGTCTCCAGACCGTCGGTCGGGACCTCGGCCTGCTCGAGCAGGTCGCGAACCTCGCTCTTGACTCCCTCGAAGAGTTGCTCCTCGGGGATATCCTCGACGAAGCTCTTCTTTATGTAGTAGTAGACATTGCGAAAAAGAGCGGCATCCGGCTGAAAACCGAGTTCCTTGGGATCCTTCAGGACTTTAGAGTAGTCCCTCTTGATCTCTTTCTCTTCGGTCTTTTCCTCTTCGCTCTTTTGCCCCTCAGAGGTATCGACCTGGGCTACAGGGCTCGTCCCATCACCCATAATGGGCGGTGATGACACCTCGGAGGGAACTTCAGTCCTGGCGATCAGCGATGGGGTGGCAGAAGCGGATGCCTCTACGACTGCGGCTGGCTCGGTCGGTTTGGCGACCCCCGAACAACCGGCAGCCAAAACTACCAAACAACCCAGGAAAATCTTTTTCATTGTCTCTAAGCTCAAAATCTCACCTCTACCGGACCAAAGTTTGCTTCGAATCGATCCCGTCTCGCCCTAGGGGCTACCTTTTCTATCTATTCCTTGTCGCGAAAGCAAACGACTCTGCCTGTAACCGCGACCCACAAAAGAGACGAACCCGAAAGTCCGCCTCTTGTTTCTCGAAGGGTTGACAGTCTATCGCAAGGTTCCAAATTCACCCAGCGATGCGGCCAGCCTACTATATCAGTCTTCTAGTCGTGGGTCGAGAAGTCCGTAACCCTTTTTCTTCTTAAACACGACATTGAGGCGTCGTCTGTCCTCGTTGTAGAAGACATAGAAGTCGTGGTCGGCCTCTTCCATCTCTTTTATGGCCATCTCGATCGAGAGCGAGCGAGCATAGAAAGTGTGAATGTGGTCCACCCGAGGAGCGTAGAGTGAGGCGTCGTCCATGGTAGCCGCGGCGCCTTTCTTACTCTTCTTCTCCGAGCCCAAATCCAAACTGGATGTGGCGGGCGCGGAAGGTCCCCTTGCCGACTTTCGTCGTTCATGCTTTCCTTTTTGCTTCTTGAGTTGTCGCTCCAGCTTCTCTATGACTCGGTCGATAGAATTGTACATATCCGTACTCTTCTCTTCGCCGCGCATATCGAAGCCTTCCCCGAAAACGGTGATCTCAGCTACGTGCCAGTTTCTTTCAATGGAAAGACAGACCTCAGCGGAGATCATATGATCAAAATAGCGAGACATCTTTCCCATTTTTTCTGAAGCGTAATTCTTTAGGGAATCAGTCAGGTCTATCTGCTTTCCTTTAACCGTAATCTGCAAGCGGTTACCTCCTTAGATTGTCACTGGAGCGGATTCGAGAAAGAAAAAGCGAGGCCCTTTCGAGCCTCGCGCTTTTTCCGTACCAACACTGCTCAAGGCTTCCCCAAAGCCTGTCACAACGGGGCTTCTCGGTTACTTCGAGTTCTTGAGAATCTCTGCCTTGCGGCCCTTCCAGGCCCTGTTTACCTTGACCACATAGCGTTGAGTCTCAGCAAAGGGTGGAATACCAGCGTATCGCTCAACGTTGCCAGGACCGGCGTTGTAAGCTGCGATCATAAGATCGGGGTCACCGAATCGGTCCAGCATCATGCGCAGGTAGCGAGCGCCGGCGGCAATATTCTGCTCGGGGTCAAAACGGTCTTGACAGCCGAGGTAGGAAGCCGTTCCAGGCATCAGTTGCATCAAGCCCCCAGCGCCCACTGGCGACATCGCGCTCGGACGAAAATTGGATTCGACCTCGATCACTCCGCGGATCAACCAGGGATCAAGGTTGTGCTTGGCCGCGTACTTCTCGATGATCGGGCTTATGTTCACAGCCTTCATCTCAACCTTTGGCACGGTTTTGTAGATGAGGTCGGAATCATCCGCGGGAACCGAGGCAGCTCCCCGTGAAGACATGCTTTTGCGCCGACGCCCGATCACGACCTTTTCATAGCTCTTCACTTTAGCTTGAATGTAAATGGCCGGGAGCTCTCCCGCTACCAGGTCGGCATCGTCCTCAACAGAGCGAACCTCTTCATCCAGAGGGACCAAGCCCAAGGATTTGTCAGTGTTGGAAGGCAGTCGAGTCTCACGCTCCTTGAAGAGCTCCTCGATCTGCAACTCGCCTCCCCCCTCGCCCGGCGGCAATCCACCGACCGGCAAAGACAGGGCCGAACAAGATAAGAAAAGGACAAAAAATATAGAAAGGTTCTTCACAAAAATACACCTCATTGAATAATTCGCAGTACACGAATACGATTGAGGCATTATAGTGAGGTTTCTTACGCGGTGTCAACCTGAGCCCCAAAGCCCGAAACGACGGGGCTCGGTCAATGAGGCCTTCGACTCAAGGAGGGCCACCCTTCGGCCGGAAGCCGTCGACGAGCGATCATTTCGGCCAAAATACAGATGGCGATCTCGGCTGGAGTTTGCGCCCCGATATCAAGCCCGATCGGCGCGCACACTCGATCCAAGCGCTGCTTGGGAACCCCTTCGACAAGAAGGTCCTGAAAAACAGCCTTCACCCGGCGCTTTGAGCCTATCATCCCCAGATATTCAAGGTCGCAGTCAGCCACCAAGCGGAGACACTCCTGGTCGTGACGATGCCCTCTGGTCACCAGCACCACACTCACCAAGCGGCCTTGCACCAAAGGCGGGAGGGCCTTTTCGTAGTCGCCGCAGTGAACCTCATCGGCGTCGGGAAAGAACTCGGCCCGAGCGTATTCCGCGCGGTCATCGAGAATGTGGACCTGATACCCCGCCAGCGCCGCCATGGCGCAGAGCGGACGCGCAATATGGCCGGCACCAACAATAACCAAGCGCCGGGACAAACCGACCGGCTCTGCGAAAACGGTTTGCCCCTGTTCAGAAATCAGAAGCACATCTGGATCTTCACTCACAGAATCCAGACTCACTTCAGGACAAAGCTCCTTGCGGCTTGCCCCCTGCTTCCAAAATCCGGTAGGAGAACTCCCCAGGTCGGTTCGCCAGACCACGGTTTTGCCACTCCGCAAACTCTCCACAACACGAGTGACAAGGGACAAGTGGGCCTGAGCGGTGAGACGATGGAGAAGTACGTCAAAGCGCCCGCCACACACCTTGCCACCTCCATCGTCGGGATTCTCCGTTAGGTCGACGTGGAGTATAGCGCCCTGAGGGGAAGTGGAGTCCTCCAGGAGCTCTCGAGCGAGCTCGTAGACCTCGGCCTCACCACAACCTCCACCAACCGTACCCAGGAGCTGTCCCTGAGAATCGATGACCATATCGGCTCCCACCTCGCGCGGTGTCGAGCCCCAGGTTCTCAGAATGACCGCACGAACCACGTCGCGACCTGCCAAAAGCTCTGTTAGACAAGCCTGAAAAAGCTCTTGCTGATGGGTCACAGTTAGAAAAGAGTCTCTAAGCTCTTAGAGATAGGCCTTTCGATAGTGGGGAACGAGTTGCTTGGCGTTGTCTTGGTACTTGAGATTCAAAAACCGAACAACCTCGTCGACATCCTTGCTGGGCGCGCCCTTCATGCCATCGGCCTTAAAGAACACATTCAAGACGGGAAGAGCAGAACGAGTCGCAGAGCCGCTCAGCGTCTCGCCAGCCTGAAGCACCCGCTCACGCTCCTCGGCGGTGAGAAGATTCAAGACCTTGGCCGTCAAGCCCGGACTCAAGAGACTCAAGAAGACCCAGCCTTGCTGGACGGCGTTGGTCTGACCGAAGTCGATGGAAAGGGCCTTCTCCTCCCTCTTTCTGATGAACGTCATAATCAACACGATGGGAGAGAGCACGGCCAACAATTGCCAACCGTTTATATGATCGAGGGCACTAAACACCCGGTTTCTCCTCCAAGACCACGCTCTTGACGGTCTCACGAGGCTTGTCGGGATTCACACCTTTTGCCAAAGCCATGTAAAAAGCCATCAACTGGACGACCGGATACATCAGCAGCACTCGGGAGATCTCGCTCAAACCGCTCTTGAGTTCCACCGAATGCTCCACCCGGACCGCCTCTTTGGCGTCCAGTTTTTCCGCGATCAGAACACGCTGAGAGCGGGTCGTTGCCAGTCCATTGGTCACGGACAACTCAGCGGCGCGGAATGTGTCCGAGACGAGGCAGCAGATCATGCCAAGATTCGTCATCGCTGCATGGTAGCCGTTGCGAAACTCCAACGAGGACTCGTAGTCCGTATTCACAGCGGCCATCTGCTTCATCTTGAGCGAACCGTGAAGCGCGACTCCAGCATAGGGACCAGCCCCGAGATAGGTGATGTGAGTAGGCTGAGGCTTAACCCCAGAGACCGACCGCAACTGATCCTGTATGGCCTGAAAGTCGAGCGCTTCAGAACACTTTATCAACTCGTTGAGAAAGACGTCCTTCCCAGAGATCCAAACGGTCAAGATCATAGAATAGAGACGAAGACAGGATACCGAACGCGAACGAACAGGAGTTTCTTCTATGGTATTTTCCGCCAGCAACTTGTGGTCGGCGAGCCCCGCCAATTTGCCCTCTTCACAACCGATGTAGAGCACCTTGCAGGCAGGGTGGAGCTTTCTCATCTTCTCCACGGCCCAAACCGTGTCCGGGTCCTCCCCATCCACCGACATCACCACGACCAGAGTCTTGATTCGGCTATCGTAGGGAGGGCGCCGCAAGTAGAGGACCTCCGACGACGGCTTGGCTATGGTGTTGAGACCCGACACCAAGTGCAAGATAGAAGCAGCCGACAGAGCCACCCCGTAACAATCTGCTGAACCGAGGAGCAACACCTGACCGAAATTCTCCGATCGCAGCCAGGTCACAAAGGCCTCTTTATGCGAGGCCGACTCTGTGATCAGTTGTTTCCAAGCTCGCGGCTGGTCTTGAATTTCGGCGTATACCGCCCCGCCCTTTTGATAAAGCACCACTACCTCCAATGGGAGTCTAACGTTGAGCGTTTTTCTCGGGCAGAAAGCTTGCTCCTGCCCGTGCGCGCTGCATGAGAAAAGCATCCACCAGAACCAGATGCGTCATGGCCTCAACAATCGGTACAGCGCGGGGTAAAACACAAGGGTCATGTCGCCCTCGAGCCTCCAACTCCCTCTCCTGTCCGGACTCGTCGACTGTCTTTTGAACTTTCCCGATCGTTGCCGTCGGCTTGAAGGCGATCCTGAAGAACAAAGGCTCGCCATTGCTGATCCCGCCCTGTACGCCTCCAGAGTGATTGGTCTGCGTGCGAACCCGACCATCCTCACCCATATAGAAAGGATCGTTGTGCTCGCTCCCGGTCAACCTGGTGCCCTGAAACCCTGAGCCGATCTCAAACCCCTTTACCGCTGGCAGGCTCAGCATCGCCTTGGCCAACTCCGCTTCGAGCTTGCTGAATACGGGCTCACCCAAGCCCGGAGGAACCCCTCGGGCGACGCAACAGATCACCCCTCCCACAGAATCCCTCGAACGGCGAGCCGAATCGATGGCATCGAACATCTCTGCGGCCTTTTCCGAGTCTGGACAGCGGACCGGGTTCTGATCGACCTGCTCTTTAGCGACAGTGAGAGGATCGACCACGGCAGGACCGACGTTGTGCACGGACTCAACCCAGGCGACCACTTCGAGCGGGAAGTGCCCCCTCATGACTTGCAGAGCGATAGCCCCACCGGCCACTCGCCCGATGGT
>CAZVVF010000122.1:0-8694 GCA_964630575.1 uncultured Burkholderiales bacterium
CAGGTTCTCACCGGGCGATCTATTTTAGCGATCGCAGCTACTGGAAGCGGCAAGAGCGAGTGTTTCATTTTACCGGCCATTGCACTTTCTGGGGTAACTATAGTCGTCTCTCCGCTGAAGTCCCTTATGCAAGACCAATTCCATCGAGTTGCTAATCGCTATGGTCTGGAGCACCTGGCGACGGTCATCAATGGTGATGTGCCCGGAGCAGAACGACAGGCAAGACTCAGGCGAATGGAGCTTGGATACTACAAGCTGGTCTACTTCACCCCGGAACAGTTGGGACGTTCCTCCATACTCCATAGTATCCGGCGCACCAATGCAAAAGTGGGAATTAGGTATCTCGCCTTTGACGAGGCCCACTGCATCAGTCATTGGGGCCACGACTTCCGACCGAGCTATCTTAACATTGTTCGAAGGCTGAAGGCTGTGGGCGTGAATCCCGTCAGAATAGCCTTAACTGCAACTGCCAGCCCGCGAGTCCGAGACGACCTCTGCCACGAGCTGGAACTGAACCCGGACCGCATAGACCAGGGTGGCGACATCTTCGTGGAATCGTCAAACCGTCCAGAGCTCAACCTCATAGTACGAGTCTGCAATAGCACTGAGGAAAAAGTGGAGGCGATCTTGAGGGATCTGCGTCGCCATCTCCATAGGGGCGTTGACGCTGGGGCAGCCGGCGGTACTATCATCTTCATGCCTTGGACCGGAGGAGACCCGGATTCCAGGCACCCGATAACTGATCCGCACAGCCGGGTCGGTCGCCTTAGCCCAAAAGCATCCCACTTTGCATCTTATCTCGAAAGATTTTTGCAGCTCCGTGTAGCGCTGTATCACGGTAAAGTTAAAACTGCTCGCGACGAACTTCTTGAAAACACAGAGTTCGGCGATCTCAACGGACGGCTTCGGAGTCAGGAACAAACTCTGTTTCTGGAGGGTGAGCGCGAAATCATGGTGGCCACAAAAGGCTTTGGAATGGGAATCGACAAGCCTGACATCCGGCTCGTTATTCACCGCACCCCACCAGCCAATCTAGAAGCATACGTCCAGGAGGCTGGCCGAGCGGGTCGCGACGGTGAGCTGGCCGATGTGGTCTTGTACTACAGTCCTGATTCGGGTCAGGACAACCACGGGCAAAAGATACCCTCAGACAAAGATATTCAAGATCTTTTCCTGTCAGAAAGCATTCGCGAGATCGATGTAAGGGCCATGAGGGCTTTCTTGCTTCAACACCGTCGCAAGACAAAAGACGCTCTCTACTTTACCAATGATGAGATATTCGATTTCTTGGATTCACACCAGGTCTTCACGCCCACTGGTCCCCAATCATATGATTGGCCCGAATTCGTGAAACGTAGGCCGGGTAAGGGCGACGAATACGGGGATCACCTAGAAATACTCGAACGCGGTCACGCTTATCAAGAGAAGGTAAAGCACATCGAGAAAGTGCTTGCCGCACTCTTCAGAGTTCGCCCATCTCAGGAAAGTGGGGCACCATTAGTCTTTCTGGAAGACGTCCAGGAGACCCCCGCGACGATTGAAGAGCCAGTCATCCGGAATTACGACGCTATCCTGAATGCCAGCTATGACTTTGGCGAGAAATTTCGAAGCGCTGGCATGGTCGAAGCTGAGTTTCAAAGACTACTTGATGAGCCGGACTTGTTTAAACTGGCCGAGAGGCTCGAGCTCGATCTCCGCCAGCTCATCTGGGTTCTTGGCGACATCAAATCTATTGGGGGTCGCGACCCGGAACTGTTGCGTTATCAACGACTCGGGTACCCTTACTATGGGCGAGCAGCCAGGACCTCCGAAAGCCTTAAGCACTGGCGCGACTATGCTGGCGCATTCAAGCGAGCGAGTCTAGAACAAGCCAATAAGAACGCAGACAGAGCGGGTCGCAAACAGAGGGAGCTTGATGACTGGTTTGGCAGGTATCAAGTATGCCGCCCCAAGGGCTGGCAGGTCAGTCTCGGGACTGCTCTGTTGGAGGACCGGGAGTTCGAGCGGTTTCTTCGAGAGTTCATCAGGGAGTACGACACTCGGAGCGCAAATAAACTCTCGGACTATAGTCGTCTCCTCACCGATTATGTGGGTGTGAATGAAGATGGAAGTCTCTGCAAGCAAGCGGATAAAAGGTGTCTACGTGGGGTCCTGCTTGGGTACTTAAAGACCGATGAGGTCGTTGTAGGCGACAGTTGCTATGGTTGCAATCATTGCGTTCCTGGTGAGAACTTTGATCGATACCCGGTGGAACGCCGGGTGAAGACCGTGCAGCGAGTCTCCGACGCGACAATTGCTCTTTTACGGCAGGCAGAAGAGAATGAAGGGTCCGCTGACGCACTCGAGCTCGTCAATGCAATTCTCAAAGCCGTCGAAGACGAAGAAAAGCGAGACCGACGACTGAGCGAATATCTTCAGGGTGTGACCGGTAGATGGCTTCAGGACTCACCTGATCACTGGATTGCCCTCTGGCTCCGTACCCGAGCGATGCTCTCCGGTTTGTTCCCTTTTCAACCACGCGAATTCGTGGCTAACCTTGAGAAATTGGCTCACGCGGAACGGGAAATCGAGGAGTTACTTCAGCTTGCAAACCAGGCGAAAGAGCAACTCCCCAGTCACCCAGGCTTCCTGGAAACCTATGCGCACATTGCCCGCGGGGCCGGTGATGAGGCTCTAGAGGAATTGCTCCTACACGAGCTCCGCGAGAATTCCCGCATTGAAACACAGATCTACGCCGTAAACTGTCGCTTGGCCGAGCTACACATGGCCAAGGAAGATTTCGCAGCGGCTACCGCCAGCAGCTTGGAAGCAGCCCACTTCAGCCCCTCGGCAGCGGCCGCAATGAAGCATTGTCAGCAAGCAGGAATCGAGTCCTGGGATTGGTCCGAGGTGGAGAACGAGCTTATTGCCGGACCACTTAGCGAAGTCGTTGCGGGTGGGCTGCTGGCTGCCTGCCTCAAGAGCCATCAGGACATGGTGTTGAACCTATTGGAAAGCGACATTTCTCTCTGGAAAGACTGGGGGCGAAGCACAACAGGGTTGCTTGTCAACAGCATCGACCCAGTCAATCTTTTTGAGCATCCCAAGACAGCCCGAGTTCTCCAGTTAAAGCACCCGGAACAGCCCGAGATCACACTCGCTGTCCTGAGACGTAACCCCAAAGACAAACTAGAAGGTTTAGAGAACCTATCCAGGGCACTGGTCGAGCAATCTGCAAAGTTCGAGCCCTTATTGGGCGAGCCTGGGGGTCGGTGGTTTCATGAACTCACCCCACACGTCGCCCGAGCATTGAGGAGTTGGGCCGACTGTGAGCGCTGGATGCCGTGGGTGGTGGCCGACCAAGAGAAGCGAGGGACCTCACACACTCAGCTGAACCTCTTGGAACTTCTCCTCAATCATGCAGGCGGGAACAACAGCCAAAAGGCGCTGAATTCGTTATCACCAATCTGCTCACAGCTATTCCAAGATCCAGTTTGCGCGCAGGCAGCCCATGGCCACTGCAGAAACTCTGCACTTCAAGACCCCAAAACCGCGCAGTATTATCTATGCCTGTGTGAGCCGCTACCGGACGCAGACGAGAGAGCCGACGCGTTAATAGACGAACTCTTGAGTTCAGGAAATGGCCACTGGCTGTGGAATTGGACTGGACCTTCACCCACGCCCCGTTGGACGCTGGCCCTGAGGATGGCGGCGAAACTGAAAGAATTCAGTGAGGGCAAATCAACCGATTATAGTTGGTATTTGACCGACCAAGAACGACAAAAACTTGCTAAGCTGTTCGAGTATGAAAAAGACCCTGAGGAGGCTGAGATGCTCGCGGCTGTTCTTTTCGCATTCTGGCAGAAGGCCCGGGACCGCGAACTTTTAGCCCCCCTGGCCGACACGCTCGTTTATGCGGGGCTTTACAAGACGGCCCGAGAACTGCTTAAGGGCAATCTCAAACTGAGAATTGGCGCAAACAAATTGCCACTGGAGGAGCTAATTCGCCGTCGCGGTATTCCAGAGAGCATCGGCTCCATCAACTGCGACTATCAGGACCTTGGGGAGGTTTTGTTAAGGAGATGGACAGACACGACCACAAGTCAAGTTTCCACAACTTAAGCTCATCATTGATGGCCCTAGTAGAACTCGCACCGGTTAGGACGGAGAGGTTCGGACACAGAACAACCAGACCCAGCCGAGGATTAACGCTCGCGAGTCGAAATCGGCGTGCAGTTGACTGGGTTAGTGGAGTCTTTGGTTGTCTTCTGAGTGGGCTTTTACTGACGAGATACGCCAACTTGGAGAGCTGTGGACAGCTTGACCAAAGCCCGGTGGAAGCGGAGCTAAACTGGAAAGTCTAGCTCCGAGGCTTTGCTCAACCTGCCCACATTACGGCGGCGGTGGCCGGGCTGGAGCTACGGCAGGCCATTGGGAGGTAACTCGGGCTGGGTCAGCTAGGCTCTTTTTCCAAATACGGTTGAGAGGGAGAGAGAATTTGGCCGGAGGCCAAATTCGGGGAGAAGAGGGGCCTGACGGCCCCGGAGAAGCTACTCAGAATCGCTCGGCTTGTCCAGGCGAAATCTCTCTTGCCACTCTTTGAAGGCAGGGTCTTCAGCTAGCTCTTTGAGTTCGCCAGCCACATAGCGGACCCAAGTTGCTCCGCCCCGTTCCTTCACCCAGGCTAGAAGCTCTGGCCTCATTCTCACTGACATCATTGGAGCACCCTGGAACTTATCTGTGAGTTCCTTGGGGTATTGCCGTGGGCGGCCCACCTTGCCGGTTGATGGCGTGTCTTTACGTCGATCTCGTTGGTAGTGCTTTGAGCACATCCCTTTCGCAGCGACCTTGTTTTCACAGCCCTCTATGGAGCAGATCTTCTTCACTCGCTGAGCATATTGATCTTCAAGTTTTTTGTCAAATTATCGAATATCGTTATTGATAAATTCGTTCGAGTAATTTATAATTAAATTCGAATATCGAATATTCTGAAAGGACGATTCTAAGAATGAAAACGAACGGTAAACGAAAGACCATTACAGTGACCGAGGCAGCAGTCTGGCTCGGCATTTCCCGCCAAACTGCCTACCAGGAGGTGAGGACGGGCACAATCCCTTCAATCAGACTCGGCAGGAGAATCTTGGTGCCGGTACACGCGCTGGAGGTGTTGCTCTCCTGTGCTGGCGGTGATTCCGCTTCCGGCAATGCGGCAGTAAACCAGTGAGGGGCTACATCACTAAGCGGGGCAAGGGCTATCGTGTTGAGATCCACCTCGGTTATGACCCCGATGGGACGCGGCTTCGACATCGGAAGACTCTTTCAACCAAGAAGGCGGCTGAGAAGTATCTCCGGTCCAAGCTCGGGGAGCTTGAGACTGAGGGGGTGCTCAGGGAGAAGAGCCTGGACACGTTTCTGGCGTATCTGGAGCGATGGTTGGAGGTCTGTGCCAAGCAAAGAGTGCGGCAGCGGACTTTTGAGAGCTACCAGGCTAGTGTCCAACGATACGTAACCAAGCACCCGATCGCTCAACAGCCCATCTCGACCATAACACCCCACGACATCCAGTCGCTCTATGGCCAGATGCAGGCAAATGGGGTTGGTCCGTCTGGCGTTCGGAAACTTCACGCAGTTGTCAGGCAAGCACTGGACCAGGCTGTGAAGTGGAGAGAACTTGGCAACAATCCCGCGCTCTCGGTTGACCTACCGAAAATGAAGAAGAACCGAGAGATGAAAGTGATCGCCCCGGCGGACTTTCCGAAATTCGCTTCAGCCGCACTTGAAGAGCCTCGTTTGGGTGTTCTTTTTGTGCTTGCACTGGTCACCGGTATGCGACCGGGAGAGTATCTTGGACTGCAGTGGGCCGACTTTACTGATGATCTTCGGAAGGTCACGATCAACCGAGTGCTGGTACGGCCGAACAAGGTTGTTGAAGGGGAGCCGAGCTGGCGTTTTGAGGCGCCTAAGACGAAGAAGAGTCGACGGACTCTGGCGCTCGACCAGACCTTGTTGAAATACTTGAAGCAACATAAGGCCCAACAGAATACCGAGAAGCTTGCGGCTGGTGAGGCCTATGATGACTTTGGTCTGGTGTTCGCTAACGAGTTGGGTGGGCCATTGTTTCTCTGTAACCTTCGGAATCGTGCGCTGAAGAGAATACTGAAGAAGGCCGGGTTGGATAAGGGTATTACGATGTATTCTCTTCGACATTCCGCGGCCTCGGCTTTGGTCAAAGACCGAGAAAACTTGAAGATTATTAGCTCGTTTTTGGGCCATTCGAGTATACGCCTCACGGCCGACGTGTACTCGCACGTCACTGACGATATGCTGGAGGAAGCTGCCGGAAAGTTGGACAGGCGGTTGCTTGGGGATGGCTCCTAGAGGTTCCAAAAAAGTTTGGGCAAATAGGAACAAAATGGAACTTGAAGATCCAAGCGAGAGATTGAGCCTCGGGAAGCCTCCCGTCGTGGAGGTAATGCTGGGCTTTGATTTCAAAAAACCGAATAAAATTAGCGCTCTTCATCTTGGGCGCTTCTGGACGGAAATCGCTGAGCAATATCCCACTTTGGAGCGGATAGACAAAGCCGTTGTGCAGGTAGCCTTTGGTTTTGCCGAGGAGCCGCAGAAGTTGATTTCTCAGGACCGAGCCTGGGTTCTACAGATGAAACGTGGTGCCATTTCGCTGAGCTGGGTAAAGCAGCCCCACTTGGACTATCCTCGCTTCACAGAGATCAAAGACCGCTTCAATCAGCTATTTGCGCTGTTCTCGGAGAGTCTGGAACAACAGGGAATTGAGACCGATATCGAAGGAATCCACCTCTGCTATGTCAACAAGATCGATTTCCCAGAGAACACGACCTCTCCGTGGGTGACGCAAGTCTTCACAAACTTGACCTGGCCGGAGCCAGAAGGTGCACTTGTACCTGATGCCTTTAGTCTGCAGGCAACATACCCGTTCCCGTCTGGAAGGGGACGGGTCGCTGTCTCGATCAATAGCCCCGTTATTGATGTAACGCGCGACTCAGGCAGGCCTGTGATTTTGTTTCAGCTCGATGCTCGCGGCCGAGTGTCGCCGAACACGAGCAACGAAGAGTTGTCAGGATGGTTTGTTGAAGCAAGAGATTCTGTCTCAACCGTTTTTGAACAGTTAACGGAAGAGTCGATCAGAGAGAAAGAATGGGAGCAAGCAAAAAAGTGAGTATTGGAATGCTTATCAAAGAGGAACCCGATCAGCTGGAGTCACATACCGGTGCAGCCCTTCTCAATTCAGACCTGGGCCCTGCGCATGAGAGAGGTCAGCCTGGCCCCCATTGTGCTTGGTCTCCAGATGTATTCAGGAACGTATGGCTTCGCAATGCAGTGATACTGGAACGGGCTGGGAAGCCTTCTGCTGCTCTTTCAAGAATCTCACTGGCGGTCGATGACCTCATGCGGAACGGACAATGGTCCGAGCTCGATAGCGTCCTTACTGCTTTGAACCCAAAGTGGGTTTCAAAGAGGATTCTAATCGGACTGCTCACGATGACTGTCCCGGGGCAAGAGAACCTGCCGCATAGGGAAAGCTTTAGAGATGAGGTCGAAAAGCAACTCAGAGACTCGAATGAGTTGGAACCAGGCCTGCTGGAGCACCTCTAGGTTTGCCCGAACCGCAAGCTGTATCAGAGGCACCGTTTAGTGCTGAGGACCTGGTAGGGGTTGCGATCAATCGCGGACTCTTTCATCTTGGTCTCTTCTACAGAGATGAAGAAGAAAAGGCGCAGGTTTTTCATCTGGCGATGCATTGGGATGTAAGATGCCAACAGACAGAGCAGCCAAAGAATTTCTTTGCTTGGGTTCGACCAGCATGGAGTCAAACCAAACGGGAAATGGTTGCGATGATTGCACAACTCGTTAAGACAAGAGCCGAGGCAGACGGGGGCCTACCCTACGGGTTCTCCAACCCAGAAGGCGCTCTAAAGCCAGATGGCTCGATAGTGGACGGTGTCCTTGGATTTACCTGTGCGAGTTTAGTTGTCTCAATTTTTGACCGCGCCGGTGCTCCTCTACTCAAGACTGCCACTTGGATGCCGCTGCTTGAGGACGAGACATGGCAACGCTATGAAGCGATACCCATGATTTCTTGCGATGACCCTGAGCACGCTAAGGCTCTCGAGAAGAGCCTACCTCAAAGTAGATATCGACCAACCCAAGTTTTCGCGGCAGCTTGTCACGATGCACCACCAATTACCAGGGAAGAATGTGACGAGTTGGTCCCAGTTGTTACCTATAAGCTGAAAAAGATGATGAAGACCTCTCACTCTTCGGGGAACTTAGTGTCCCAGGCTCCAGAAGGCCCCGGAGCAGAGGACGATACAAATCAGCAAAGCTGAAGCAGCCAGTGACCTGGATTTTGTGGTCCCCCATAGGTCCCCAATCACGGGGGACCAGTAATCCCAGCAGGTTGCCCACTCAGCTACAAGTGCCATTTCACGGGCTTCGCTAATGCTCGGAGACTAGCTCTGAACCACCCGACAGACTCTTGGCGAATGAGCGGGTCGTTCTTGTCAAGGGATAAAATGTGAGGAATCGGCTTGGTACCTGGTTCTATAACAAAGGAGAACTCAGCATTTGACTTGTTTTCTGCCGGATTTCGACCCATATTTTGTTTTGGTCCCCACCTGGTCCCCAAGTGAAAATTCGGCTCTCTCCCAAAGGAGCATCATATCTGGTTTCACAGGA
>CAZVVF010000123.1:0-8673 GCA_964630575.1 uncultured Burkholderiales bacterium
TTCACAGGGACATCAAGCCGGAAAATCTCTTCTGGACCAAGCTGCAAGGGCAGGCGACCCTCAAGGTCATGGATTTTGGTCTGGCCGCTTCCACCAACGCAGCACGGCTCACTCGCACCGGAGAGGCGATGGGGACACCGGTCTACGCCTCTCCTGAGCAGCTCAGTGGCAACCCCGTGGAGGCGAGCACCGACCTGTATTCCGTGGGGGTGCTCATCTATGAACTAGCGACCGGATCAGTGCCTTGGAGTCAGAGCGATCCGGTGGCGCTGACTCTGAGTAAGTATAAGTCGCTTCCCAAGGAGCCGATTCAAGAGCGTCAGGATCTTCCCATGGAGTGGAATCAACTCGTTGTTGATCTTCTCAGTGGGGACCCTGAGAAACGACCCTCTACAGTTGCCGATGTTGAGTTGCGCTGGCTCGAGGGGCGCAAACGCATCGCGCGGTACTGAGTCTAGACTCGTTATTCGTCGTCTTTTTTTCGGCCCTTTTGCCACTCGTTGTCGACGGGTGGTTTCCCGAAGACTCCCAGCAGCCCCAGCACTCCAAAGACGAACATCCCAACGGCGACCCACTGGGCGAGTGTGATGGGTCCGATAAACTTGATGTCGGCTCGGGTCATTTCGTTGAAGAACCGTATGACACCGTAGCCGGTGAGCATGAGGAAGATCCCCTGCCCGGCGAACTTTATTCGGGGAAGTACCCAGATGATGATCCCCATTAAGATCAGGTCGGCCACTGTTTCAAAGAACTGGCTGGGGTAGCGAGGACCGTTCGGAAGTCCTGTGGCGAAGGTTCCATCTGGGTAGGTGAGAGCGAGCGGAAAGCTGGCATCGCACACGTCGCCAAAGCAGCAGCCGTGGAGAATACACCCGAAGCGACCGATAGCCATGCCGAGCAAAAGAGGCGCGGCGAAGGTGTCTAAGACGTTTCGGGCTTCGATTCCCTTCCGTCTGAAGGAGATAAAGAGCGCGACGATGGGGAGCACGATGCCTCCCAAAATGGTCATGCCCCCGGCTCTCAGGTTCAGGATCTGGTCGGGATTGGCGGAGTAGTAGCCAAACTCCCACAGCACCCATCCGAGCCGTCCGCCTATTAAGCCCCAAATGATGCCGAGCATACCGATCTCCTGGATGAACTCAGGGTCGGTGGGGCCGCGACGCTTGGCGATCCATATGGCGAGCCCGATTCCGAGCACGAAGGCCAAGAGCAGAGCGGCGGAATAACTGTAGATGGCAAAACCGAATGGTTTGAAGAGTACTGGGTGCATGTTGTTCTTTACCTAACCGGGACAGTCTTTTTGGGTTCCGCGAAAATGCCTGTGTTCAGCCATGTTGTGGATATTTTTCTTGAATGACCGGAAAACGCTGGCCTTTAAAAGGGCTTCGCCGCAGAGGAATCTTCTGGATTCACATAAAGAACCAGGCCATGATTTCTCCTCGTTGCTTCGTCTTTCTCCTTTTCTTACTCTCAGCCTCAGTGGCTGTAGCAGAAGGCCCCTACGCGACGCCGATGCAGACCTTTGAGACCTACCTGAAGGCCTGTCAGAACGGCGACTACAAGGCGGCCGAGAATTGCTATACCCGCTCTTCGCGCGAGTTGGTCGAGAAGCAGATGGCTGGAGGTGCACAGCGAGACCCGGAAGCTCTCAAGGGGCTCTATGAAGGCTTGAGTCAGGTGACCTTCCGCGAGGAGTTGGTCAACGAGAAGAGAGCCATTCTTTGGCCCGATGATGAGAAGTTCGCCCCGATGTTCTTGCGGATCCAAGATGTGGAGGAGGGGTGGCGCCTGGACTACCACTTCATGAGCAACTACATCCGCGCCAATGACAAGGGCTGGAGTTGGCGAAACGAGAGAGTCTACAGAATTTGGAAGACTCGAAAGTGACGAGCCGACGTTGTTGAAGTGAGCTCCACTCTTGGCTTAACGCCGCTGTGACGGTTTTGCACTAACCTTCAACCACTATGAAAAATCTCCCAGTCAAATTGACGATCGATCGTCACAGAACCAATGGTTCGGCCCTTCTTCGAGGTCGGGTGGACAATAAGGATGTCTCGCTCTCCGTAACGCGGGGTGGACCCGACGCAGGGGCGAGGGTGGAAGGCTCCTGGCTCGCAGGTGAGTCGCTGGACCTGACCTTCAACCGCGATGTCTACCAAGGCTACAATCGCATCGATGGCGAGGTGAATGGGCGCGACGTACGGGCTACAATGGCCCGAGGCATCGGTGGGGACACAGACATGCGCCTCGATGGTGGACGGTTCGAAGTCGATCGGGACCGAACGGGCGAGAATGTAGAGGTCCGCGGGAGCGAGGTGACCGGACGTGTGCGACGGGAGCTTTCCGAGGGTGATGAGCAGGGAGAGTTTCGACTGGAAGGAGAACGGATTCGGTTCTCCATCGACCGCGACCCGCGATCTGGAGATTTTGCTATTGCCGGCAAGAGTTCAGCCGGGCCGTTCCGCCTGAACGCCACACGGGAGCGCCGTGACGGTGACCTCAGTTTGGTCGGTTCGCTTCCCGAGGGGTGCGACATGTTTCCGATCTTTTGGGAGATTCTTGGGGACGATAAGAATATCCCGGACCGCAATCCTCTCTACCCGGCATCCCTGTTGGGAATGAGTCTCTTTTTTGACCAGAAGATCTCCGACCAGTAGGGGCGGCTCGGCGGTTTGCTGACCGCTCTCACCAGGGCAGCAGGCGCCGAATCTTGGAGAGCTTCAAGAGGCGCCGACCTATTCTGCCAAGGTCAAAGAGCGACTTCTCCACGCTGAAGTACCCCGACTCTGGAAAGTCCTGAAAGACGTGAAGGACCGGCTTGTTGGTCCTTTTCCAGACCCGTCGGTACTTTGGGAAATCGAGTAAGACCTGGGAACGCTCGCTCGTTTGACTCAAGATTATTCCGATCTGAAGATCGGAGCGCTCCTGAAGTTCCTTCGCGAAGTGAGCGAACCGCTCCGGTTGGTAGCGGCCTGGGCAGTTCCAGACCAGGAACCGGTCCTGGCCATGGACTGTGGCATTCTGGGTGAGCAGCGGCAAGGTCGGTCCATTCTGGCCCTGGTCTCGGCTGTTGAGGGTGAACTCCAGGAGATTGTCGTCCAACACGCCCAGATGGAAGCCTCTGTCGAGTTCCCAGTCAGAGCCTGCTCTGCAGTCTCGGGGGAGCCTGTGGGTCAGTATGTGAAGGCGTCTCCCGAAAGGGCTCTTGTTCAGATCGCAGAGCGTTTGCGGGTCCATTGTGAAGCGCCTAAAGGGCCGGTTCTCTAGTGGTACTCGACTTTTCCGGCAGCGGTCCTGATAGGGACTTGCCGCAACCAGAGAGATTTTTCCCACCATTTGGGATTCTTCTCGTACCACTCGATGGTCTTGCGCAGTCCATCCTCGAAGCTCATGGTGGCCTCCCAGTTCAGGAGTCGTTTGGCTTTTTCCGTGCTCGAGGTATGGCGCACAACCTGTCCGGGGCGATCGCCAACAAAGACGATTTCCGAATTGGCGTTGGTGAGTTCCTTGATTTTTTGGGCGATCTCCAGGACCGACCAGGAGACACCAGAGCCCAGGTTGATGACCTCTCCGTTGAGGCTGTCGTTTTCGGTGTGAAGGACTTTGTCCAGAGCGTCACAGTGGTCTTTGACGTAGAGCCAATCGCGGCTGGCCAAGCCACGGCCGTGAACGGTCATCGGTTCACCCAGAATGGCTGAGGTGATGAAGCGGGGGACGACCTTTTCGAGGTGCTGGTAGGGTCCGTAGTTGTTGAAGGGTCTGATGATGGTGGCTGGGATGTTGTAGGTGGCCCAGTAGGAGTAGACGAGTCTGTCGGCTCCGGCTTTGGCGCTGGCGTAAGGGCTCATGGGCTTGAGAGCGTGCTCTTCATCCATGAGATGCCCCTCTGCGGTTCCGTAGACTTCCGAGGTGGATATGTGGATGAACTTCTCGATACGGTCCTTGTGATTGAGGACGGAGTTCGCTATGACCTGGGTCCCGAGAACGTCGGTCTCAAAGAAGATTCGGTTGTCGTAGATGGACCGTGTGACGTGGCTTTCCGCGGCGAAGTGAACCACCATGTGAGAGCGTTCCATGAGGGTGTCAACGAGGCTTGCATTGCCTACGTTCCCGTACCAAAAGGAGAGTCTCGGGTCTTCGGAGTCTGCTTGTTTGAGTAGATCCTGAGGCAGATTGTCGGTGTTTCCCGCGTAGGTGAGGATGTCCAACACAATAACTTTGTACTCGGGGTACTTGTCCAAAATGTGACGCACGAAGTTGCTTCCAATAAAGCCTGCTCCGCCGGTTATCAATATCGTTTTCATCCAACACTCCTCAATTTTGTAAGGCTCAAGATCTCAAGCGCTCTTGGACCTTCTCGAAAAAGCAAATCAACCACCGACAGGTAAGGGACAAAGTCGGCGTTACCTTGATCGTAGACGGGATGAGTGTACTCGTGCCAATGGACCTGGATTCGCGCGTCTTGGAATTGACGCTCCTCAAGGTAGTCCTTTGCCGCATCCCCTGTAAGATAGTCAGTGGCTTTAAATTTTTCGCAAATTGCGACAAGTCTCTCGGTCTTCCTTCCGCCGATGCCTAACCCCGATGACCGCCCCACTTTCCAGGGCAGTCCAAGGCTGTCGGTCAGCCAGCGGAGGGTGGCCAAATTGAGGTCGAGGAGATAGTCGTAAGGCTGCGCGAGGATGGACTCCAGGGCCGGAAAATAGGTCTGGAAATAGGGGGTTTTGGAATAGCTCTGACGGATCGAAGCGAGCATCTTCCGCTGCCAGTTGACCTGATTGTTGATCTGGATCTCGCAGTTGAGGGGTTGCTGGAGACCTTTGGTTTTGACCGGAACGGTGATCCAACTGATCCCATTGGGCGTGGATTCGGTTGCGATTACGCCAGCCGTGCTTGTCGAACTGGGTGTCGTCATAGAGCACGAAGATGTCAGACCAATCGTACTGATCGAGATGGCCCAGCCATGGCAAAAACGAGGGCTGAAGAACGACGAGGCGAGTCACACTGAGCCTGTGAGGATCAACTCCCATTGTCGCCAAAAGTACTGATACGAGACGCGGGTTCCCACGTCGATCGGACGCCCGTTGAGGAGCAGACAATCGTGTTGCCCCTGGGTACAGTACTTTGTGAAGGCCAATGAGAACTCCGATTCGTCGGAATCGTCTTCTACGCTCTCAAGGAAGTCAGGTTGAAATATCGTTCGGCCAAAGGCGCGAACAGTGTATCGACCGTCGGAGAGGCCTGGAACGCCGGTTTCACCGAGTAGGTCTTTGAGTTTGTAGCAAGGCCCATCCCCCTCCACGACAACTCCTCGGGAGCCTACGAAGTGTTCGGCTTCCTCCTTGGGAATGTTCACCATGGATGTGAGTGAGGCTTGACCTCGATAATGTTTTACGAGTTGCGCGGTGGCCCCGGGAGAGCCCATGAGCAGCTGGTCGGGAAGGATCATGAGGAAGGGGCGGCCTTCCAGCAGAGGCAAGGCCATTTTGAGGGCGTCTGCTAATCCTCTGGGGTCATCCTGCTCCACGAACGCCAGCTTGAGGCCGTTCGGTATAGGGCTAGGAGCGTGAGCGCGCTCTGGAAAGGGATAAGGCTCGGTAAGGTGTTGGCGGATGATCTCTTTTCCGGTTCTCAGCACGATGATGGCCAGTTCGAAGCCGGCCTCTCCCAGCTCGGCGAGAGTATGCTCTATCAGCGGTTTGGACCCGAGCGGTAGGAGTTCTTTGGGAACGACCCTCGTGAAGGGAAGCATGCGCGTGCCTAGACCCGCACAGGGTATCACGGCGACTTTGACTGGCACCCGGTCAGACGGTTTGCCGTTACTTATTGGGCCTGTGTTTTGCACTTAACGTATCCTCTCCTACGGTGAGGGGGCACGGCCCACCAACGCGCCTCTAGCGGCCCCCCGTAGCCCGTACCGCACGATAACAGTGATACAGAAGGGGCAAGATTCCCTTCTGTGGACTGAAATATTTCCTCATAAAGACCCGAGAGTCAGCCCCTTTTTGGCTTCTTAGGGCCGGGGACAAGAGGAGTTTTTCGAAGGTCGCAGCCAGTTCCTGTCTGCGGCAAGAAAGCCACGGGAATTCCGTGTCTAAGCCCCAGTATTCCAGGTGGCGATTGACGTTGAACTGATCGAAAAACTGAACGCAGGGTCGGCCCAAGGTCATCGCTTCATCCCCGGAAAGCCCGTGGAACCCTCTCAATTGATTGAAGGTGACGTCGCACGAGAGGCGAGCCTCAATGTCCTCCTTGTGCGACCAACCACCGACCTGGTGAAACTCGACTTTGTTGCCGTGCTTCTTGCGCAGTTCCATGGCCGCTTCCAGGTAGGCCTCCGTGTCTTTGTGGTAAGGGTAGCGAGAGGTGGTCCAGTGAGGCAGGCTCGGGGTGTGAAGAAAGCGGCAAATGCCGTCGCTTGTGGAGAGGGGTGGGACCCCGGAATCGCTCTCTTCTAAACAAGGGGGAAAGCCCGCGTAGAAGTGGCCTTGGGGGTACATCTTGAGCAGGTGGGGCAGGGGGGTCAGCAGGGTGCGACCGACCCGCTCCATCAGAGGGCTCTTGGTGTGCACACGGTAGCCGATATAGAGGTGGATCTTGGGAAGGTCCTTGACGTAGTCGCTGAAGGGGAACGACCAGTTCGGCGAGTTCTCGTCGTCGTCCTCAAAGAACACGACACAGTCGGCAGCTTCCAGCACCCGTTTGAGTTCGGGCTGGAGTGGGGCGTTTCGAGTGAAAAAGACCTGATCGCTGGACACTCGGGGCCCGATGAACGGGTGGGGTTCGCTAGCCACGGCCCAGGCCTGGGAATCGGTGAAGCGGTTGATCGCTTCGGCGTGATGCAGAACGGAGCCGGCCACGTTGCCGGAGTCGGCGAAAACGATCTTGATCGATTCCCCCTTGGGTATGGAGAACTTGTCGGTCCACTCTGGCTTCTGCGAGGGCCAGGTCGTGAAAAAGGCGGGGTGTTTTCCGTCGGGGTGAGGCGACGGGAAGGGGCCAGCTTGACCGCTGCGTTGGTCCCAAATAACGGTCATGTGCTGATCTCCCAGGCAGCTCTGGAGATCGAAGTCGGGACTCGCCAGGGCAAACTCATTGTCGTACTGGCCGTACCGGAAGTTGTATCTCGCTCCGGCCAGGGGAGAGTTGACAGGCTCCAGGGAGAGCACGTCGTGGCAGCGCTCTCGCATCTTGGCGATGTTCTGACTGGGTTTCTCGGCGAAGCTCAAGTCCAACAACGAAAGGCCGCAGGGGTAGCGATCGAGCTTCGGCTCGAGGTGGAAGTCGACGTCTGGAAATCTCTCTCGACACTGGGTTTCGAGCTTGGGAGTTGTCCGCAGCAGACAGGGACTCTTGAGGTGCGGTGTGATTCGAGCCCAATGGGAGTCCATGAATTCCAGCGTTGTGACCTGGCCGGGGCTGCTGACTTTGGTATTGTGGTCGAGGGCTCGCAGGTTTTGTAAGACGACCTCGATGGAGGTCTCTCTGGCCTGGCCGAGTTGGTATTCCCCAATCCCAAGTTGCCGGATGACCGGCTTGAGAGCCCGCTTTATGGTTGTGTTACTGGGCCAAAGGATCACATCAGGGCGCTCTTCCAAGAGAGCGTTTCGAGCGGCCTCTAGGATCTGCTTTTCCTTGAGGACAGCGCCAATCTCCAGGGGCTTAAGAAGATACTCGCGCAGGGTCCTGTGGCAAGCGGGATTGGCTTGGAGTTTGGACTCCTCATCGCTGGAGACAAGGCAGAGTATCTCGACCTTAGTGCAAAAGTAGAGGTCCCGAAGCATCGGGACGAGTTCTTTGAGCTCCTCGATATTGCTCGTGAGGGTCGCCAGCTTCACGCCCGGACCTTCTGGACAAGAAATTTCGCACCTCTTGGAGGAGGCTCGAACAATGTGGAATATTTTTCAGACATGGAGATGTTTCGAACACACCCTAGCCTCTGCTCGCTCTTTCTGACATCCCTGGAAGAATGGGGAGCGGAGAACATCGATTGGAGCTTGCTCGGCGACGAAGAGTTTGCCGATCTCTTCTTGCGCAATCTCTGCGCCTCCGAAACGGTGGACAAAGAGGCTCTCATCAAGGCTTGTTCGCTGCTGTTGCAGCCGTCTCCAGGCGGTCTCTTGGCCGCTTCACTCCTGCGTCGCGAGGGGTGTTTGACGGCGGAAGCCTTCGCCGAGTTCATCTCCTTCACGCTGCGAGGCAGCGGTAACGGATGGAAGCCCCTATCTTGGGCTTCACTCGTCGAGGTTCTCGAGGATGTGGCCTTCTCTGCCGATACCTGCGAGCCAGCCTGGAATTTGGCGAGTCTCATGTCGAGAGGCTGGGTGAAAAGAGAGCATCAGACGCAGTTCTTCAGACGCATTTGGCAAACCGATAAGATCCAGATTGCGCAAAAGAAGGTTTTCTTTAAGTGGCTCTACGGCCAGCACCAATGGGCAGACCTGCCCAAGGCACCGAGTTCTTACCCGGACGAGACCTTCTCCTTAAAAGTGGCCTACAGGCTTTCGGCGGCCAAGCGGCCCTACTCGGCTCGCAGAAATAGTGGAGCCCAGAGCCGCCGACTGAGTTTCGGCGGCTAGTCTTTAGCCTCTACCACGAGTTCGGGATATCCGGACTTGGGGTCATGGACCCGCTGAAAATCCAGTTCAGTCAATTCAACGATGACGACCGCGG
>CAZVVF010000124.1:0-8670 GCA_964630575.1 uncultured Burkholderiales bacterium
GCGCTTGAACCCGCTCCACGCTTTGGCCTGGGGATTTTTGGGATACCTGAGCGCGTCCGCTGGGCTCTTGCAAGAGGCCAGCAAATTTCTAGAAAAGGCCGTGGAATTGGACCCTGAGAATCAGACCTTTCGATGGCGTTTGGCCAGGCTTCTTCACGACTGTGGCCACCTGAAGATGTCCCGGCGGCACCTGAATGTACTGTTGTCGCTGAATCCCGAAAGCGATGTGGAGGCTCAGGCTAGAGCCCTGATCGCTGACTCCGAGGAGTCCTAGCCGGTCAACATCCCGTTTGCGGGGGATTTGCTCCACGCTCGGTGTTGGTTTTTGACCCGCTCAACGGCGCTGAGGGTTTGCTTTGCTGGAGTCAAAGTGTTCGGCCCTGGGTTTTGCTCTCTCTGCAATCTGTCTTGAAGCGCCGTGTCGAGGAGTGCGTTTTGGGTTACCAGGTACTCCTCGGCTCGCCCGGGCAGGTCCTGGTCGGACTCTTGGGCCTTCAAAAGCGCTTCGACACGAAAATTGGTGACATCGCGTTGTAGAGTTCTCCGAACCTTGTCGATTTTGGCTTTGAAGACTTTGAAGGGCAGGCACGGATCGATCTTGCTCACCCGCTTGATGTGCTCCACTTTGATCGTGCGCCAGCGGTTCAGCATCTGGTGCTGGGCCGTCTCTTGTTGAGTGGCTTTTTTGGGTTTTTCGGTGGTGAGCAATTTCTCGAGACAGTAGGCGTGGGCTTGAAAGTGTGTTTTGAGACTCTGGATTCGCCCTTTGTCGAAGACTCGCGCGCTTCGCTGATCCAGGAACTGTCTCTTCAATCGATTCGCTTCGGCGAGACGCTCCTCGTAAAAGCGACGGTCATTGTCCAACTCTTTTTTGAGAAGTTCGGGGTCGCGTCGGCGTTGAAAGGTACTGCGGTGAGCAAGAAAACGGTCTTCTAGGATTCGAGTCGTTTCGGAGAGATGTCGACGAATTTTGTTCTTGGCTTGCTCTGAAGTCATGTCACCTTCCCGAACACCATTGTCGGCTTCCTAGCAAAGCAAGTCTGTGATCTAGCACACATTTGTCCCGGGTAACTAGTAAAAACATTCTAGTCGGGTCTCTGGCCCCTCGCGAGAACGAAGGGGTTTGGGACACCCGAGAGCCTTGGCTCGACGGCTCTCGATTCTGGTATAGACGGACCGGTGCCTAGTATTTTTGCTTGCTCGGGTCCACCTCGTCGGACCAGCGGAGTATGCCGCCGGCGAGGTTTCGGACTCGGCTGAATCCCAACTCGAGAAGCTGAGCTTGGGCTTTGGCGCTCCGTCGCCCGGACTTGCAGTGGATCACGATGTCCGCAGCCTTGTCAAGCTTTGAGGAGTGGTCCAGCAAGGTCGCGAGGGGGACCAGGCGCGCATCGTGATCGGCCAGGTTGGCGATATCCCACTCGTGGGGTTCGCGAACGTCGAGGAGCAGGGGCCGCCGGCCTTGCTGCCATTGGCTGTGAAACTCGAGAGGTGTGACCTCCTCGGCCTTTTGCCTCTCTCCCTTGATCGAGCAAGGCTCCTGAGTGTCGACCAGCTGCGTGATGGTTGGGCTGGAACCGCAAAGCGCGCAGTTGGGGTCAGGTTGCAGGCTCATCTCGCGAAACTTCATGGTCAGAGCATCGAACATGAGCAATCGACCCACCAGCGACTCACCCGTCTGGAGAATAAACTTGATCGTCTCGGTGGCCTGCAGGGTTCCGACCACGCCGGGGAGGACGCCCAACACTCCACCCTCGGCGCAAGAGGGAACCATGCCCGCTGGTGGAGGCTCGCAGTGGAGGCAGCGGTAGCAAGGTCCGCCCGCGGCGGGGTGAAAGACAGAGACCTGACCTTGGAACCGAAAAATGGAGCCAAAAACGTTTGGCTTGCCCAACAGGACGCAGGCATCGTTGATCAGATACCGAGTGGCAAAATTGTCGCTACCGTCGACCACGATGTCGTAGTCTCGGAGAATCTCAAGGGCGTTGGCAGCCGTGAGCCTGACTCGGTAGGTCTCGATCTCGATGTGTGGATTCACCTCCCTCAAGCGGTTGGATGCCGACTCGACTTTGGCTCGCCCTACATCTTGGCTTCGGTGGATGATCTGGCGCTGGAGATTGCTCTCATCCACCGTGTCAAAGTCGAGGATCCCGATCGTCCCTATTCCGGCTGCAGCGAGATAGAGAGCCACGGGGCTGCCTAAGCCGCCAGCACCAATAAGCAGGACCTTGGCGCCTTTGAGCTTCTGTTGTCCCTCGACTCCGACCTCGGGAAGAATAATATGGCGGTTGTAGCGCGAGAGTTCGGCGGGTTCGAGTCTGTTTGAAGGTGGCGGTGTGGGCTGTGAGTTTTTCATGGCTGTGTTGGCCATCCTCTTTAGGGATTCTCGACGAACTCCTTGGATGGGGAGCGCTCTGACGGGCCGTCGTGGCCCGCGGGTGGGGTGACTCAAGCACGCTCTTTTGGAGGACTTGGCCAAAATTGTGGCGACAACTTCGAATATGAAACGCTACCTGACCACGCTTGAGGGAAAGCCTCACCGGAAAATTGAGCTCGTCGAGGAGGGGGATGATTCGAGCAACGAGCCTGGGCTCACCTTCGCTCCTTCTGAGCGACTGGGAACAGCGATGTTGTTTCGGTGCGTTTTTGTTCTCTGTTTTCTTCTCTTTTCGACTTCGGCTCAAGCTGAGGAAGATAGGCTCCTCTATCGCTTCAGCTTTGTTGGCTGCAACCGGGTTGGCTTTGAAGTCGACCCCGTGCTCAATCCTAGCACAGCGAACGTGGAGCAACTCCGCAACACCTTTCGAGAGGTCGCTCGGGCCACCCCAAAGCCGTCCCACTTGTTTTTGGTGGGCGACCTCATCTTGGGATACACCGGCTACTTGAGTACGGTGGACCAGCTTCAAGCCTGGAAACGTTTGTATGAGCGCAGCGAACTCAAGGGGTCTGGAGTTGAGATGGTCCCCATCGTGGGCAATCACGAAATGCTCCTCTCGCACCAGAACGCGACGACCAAGCTCTGGCGCGACGCACCGAATCCAATCGCTGCGAAGGCCTGGCGCGAGGTGATGAAGCCTCTGCTGAAGTGGCGCGATGGGCCGACCCCAAATCCGCCCAATCTCGATTCCTTGACCGACACCCAAGAGGACCTGTCGTTCACGGTGCGAGACCGAGGGGTCCTCTTTGTGGTGCTCAATACAGATACTTTTATCGACAACGTGACAGTCGGAGATATTCCGCTGCACTGGTTGGAGGAGCAGTTGCTCGCGGCTGAGCAGGACGATACCATCTCCGACGTCTTCGTTCTGGGGCACAAGCCGCTCCTCAAGCCCGATCTGGAAGCTGCGATCATCCGAGAACCCGAGATCGAGCCAGCCTTAAAACTGCTCAATGCTTCCACAAAAGTGAGGGCCTTTTTGGCAGCCCACTATCATCTGTGGGATATGCGCCCACTTCCGGGTGGGATTCCACAGGTGATCGCGGGCAATGGCGGGAGCCCGCTCAAGGGGCCTTTCATCGACCCCGAGGTTGGCTATTTCGGTTACACCATCGTTGATCTGATGGAGTCCGGAAAGATCGTCGTGGAGAGTTGGGGACGTCCGGTACCTGAGCCCTACAGCAGCGACGAGCCGCAACCGCCCGCGACCTTGAGGGAGCGCAGGGTCATCGAGCCGAGGAGGACATTCTAGGCCACTCGAAACAATTATAGCCAGTGGCGGGGTCTGCCTTGTCACCAATTCTTTGTTATCGAGGGGTCTAAATGAGAAAGAAGCGCCTAGGAATTATCGGGGTCGGTTCGGCCGGGATATTGAGTCTCTGCCACTTTTGCACCTGGTTGGGGAACGATTGGGACGTCGTCTCCATTCACAACCCAGACAAGCCTATCTTGGGTATCGGCGAGAGTACCAATGGCGGATTTGTAGGACTCCTCGAAAAGGGTACCCACTTCGCCCTGGGACACTCCGAAGACTTGGAGGAGCTCGATGCCACCCTTAAGTTTGGGAGTCGCTTCAAGAACTGGCGCGAGCACACGTGGTTGAATCCCCTTCTCGATGGCAACACGGCCATCCATTTTAACAGCTTCCATTTCAAGGATTTCGCCTATAAGCGTCTGGCCAAAATCTGGCCGGAAAAATTCCGCGTCATCGAGGGCGATGTCAAGTCTGTGGACAACTATCCTCACAAGGTCACCGTCAACATCGATGGCAACAAAGAGGACTTTGACTACGTGATTGACTGCATGGGCTACCCCAAGGACCTGAGCCAATACGTGATGTCGGATTGCACACCGGTCAACCGCTGTATCATTCACAATATGAAGGATTATGAACTCCAGTACGAGACCGATCACATCGCAACGAGAAACGGTTGGATGTTCGGTGTGCCACTCAAGTCTCGCAAGACCTACGGCTATCTGTTCAACGACAACTACACCTCGGTTGAAGACGCCACCGCGGATATGAAGGAAGTCTTGGGTGTCGACAAAGTCGACGGCAAAGAGTATCTCTTCAAGTGCTACTATACCCCCAAGATGATCGAGGGGCGGATCTGCAAGTGTGGCAACAAGGCGCTCTTCTTTGAACCGCTGGTGGCCAACTCCATCTTTCTCTACATTCTCGGTGTTCGGATGTTCTTCGACCACATCGTGGAGAATGCTCCGGCAGCTGATCTCAACCGTCGCTACGTCGAGGCTATCCAGGAGATGGAAGACGTTATCAGCTACTATTACAAGGGCGGGTCCACGTTTGAGTCACCCTTTTGGGACTACGCCACCAAAATGACCGCCGAGCGTTTGGAGAAGCGTCAGGCTTTCAAGACGCTGTGCGCTCATTACGCTCATCTCAAATCCCAAGGGACTCTGCACTACGGGCCGACTTACGCCTTCGCACCACTCACTTGGGAGATCGTGGATGCGCAGATGGGGTACGACTCCTTCGCCGTGCCAGCGATGGCCTAGAAGAACGAACCTTTCCTCCTTGCTCTCCACACTGTCTCCACGATGATCTTCTAGACTGGTCTCATGAAGGTTATATTGCTAATCCTGTTGCTCTTGCTCGGTGCCTCGGCTGAGGAGAGAATCGCTTGGTATTCGTCGTGGACTGAGGCCGAAAGAGCCGCTGCGGAGTGTGGTCGACCGATCTTTTTGGTCTCGGCGGCACCGCAGTGTCACGGTATCTCTGGTATTTGGTGACCCGGTAAGCAAGATACCGACAGGAGTTTCCTGCGGCAACCGGAGGTGGTAGAAGCCTCCCGAAAATGGGTTTGTGTTCGTCTGGCCAGCTACGAGAATGCGAGTGAGGCCAAAATTCTAGAGAGTATCTTCGTGGGGCGCTCTGGGCAGCTAGAGAATACTGTTTTTGCGATGCTAGCGCCCGACGGCAAGACCTTTCTGGCGCCTCCGGGGCGCTCTCCCAAAAAGTCTTTCCGCAACGCTGAGTATCTCGCCGAGGCCATGGATCATTATGTGGAACCCTATCTCAAGGGCTCCTGGAGTTCACGCTCTCTGGCCAAAGTCGAGAACTATCGCTTGGCTCTCAATGTGGCCGCTTGCGACGGTCTGCCGGTGGTAGCGGTGGGAAGTCAAAAGTGGGAAGATTGGTTGGCCGGTCTGGCTTGGGAAAAGAGTATGCTCGGCCAGGCGGTGTTCGTCAGGGACTCCTCGGTGTCCGGGGCTGTGGTTGTGATACCGGATCAGTTCGGCCTGACGGGTCGCAGAGTGAAGGAGCTGAGCCAGGATATGACCGCCTCGACGGTGGCCGAGATTCTGCGCTCCTATCGAGCTGAACCGAAGGATGCCCAGGCCCACATCAGGCAAGGGCGGAGAAAGGGGATTCATTGGACAACAAAGGTTCCAGTGACCGATCCCGAGGGTCGCTACTAAAGAATCTCAGAGCTTGGGCGGCCCAGTTTCGGGCTTGTTGTAGAGCTTAAACCGGCGCAACATTTTCTGGACGAACCAGAGGCTGAAGGGAAAGACGCCGAGGACCTTGCCCCAGAAGAGTAAGAGCACTTGGTAGCTGGGAAAGATCACCAAGAACCAGGCCGCCCACCAGAGAAACCCGTTGGTTTCAGAGGTGATATCGAGCGCTTGGAACACGGGTTTTCGCACGAAAATACAGGAACTCCCAGCCAGTGAGAAGGCCAACATGACCCTCCAATACTGACTTTCGGTCTCGATTCCCCATTTATTTTTGAGTCGCTTTTTAAAGGACATAGTTTCAGCTGCCTCCACTCAATGGGCCTACTACATGATAGAGGCTCACCGGTTTTCGTCTCCCCTTGAGTTCCACTGTACCCAGTTTCGAGAGATCAAACGCGTCCGTGACACGTCGGGCCGTCTCTTCATTGGTCAAAATGTTGACCCCGTGCTGTCTGGTGAGCTTTTCGATGCGAGAGGCCACGTTGGTGGTGTCACCCATGGCCGCGAATTCTCGGTGCCCTGTGACACCCACATCGCCCAGCATCACCTCACCGGTGGCCACACCGACTCCGATCTGAAGTTGGGGGTAGCCGCGCTCTTTCCACTCTAGGTTCAGCTCCTCTAGAGCGTCCAGCATCTCCAAGCCAGCCGAGACTGCGAGTTCCGCGTGATTTTCGGGGCAGATGTTCATATCGTCATCCGCTCCGAAAACAGCCATCATGGCGTCTCCAAGATAGGTCATGAGGGTACCTCGGTTGTTGATAATGACACGCCCGAGCTTCTTGTAGACCTCGTTGAGTTGACCGATCGTCTCCTCTAGAGGTCGACTCTCTGCCAAACTCGTGTAGTTCCAAATATCAGAAAAGAGAATGGTGGCTTCTCTGGGCAGCAGAGCCCTGGGTTTGCTCTTGGCTTTGTAACTGCGAAAGCGCAGCATCTGCTGTCCCACTTGGATCAGGTCTTCGTCGCCAAGAATGGCCATGGTACCGACTGGCTCACCGTTGAGAAAGACCGACCGTTGTCCATCCGGTTGCAGCACGAAGTGACCGTCGGCGTTGATGATGGTGGCGTGAGTCCGGGAGACGGTTGGGTCGGTCAGTTCGACCACGTTTTTCCTGGCTCCCTTGCGACCTATGGGTATTCGGGTCGAACTCAGGGTCCACTGCTGCTTGCGGTGAGGCTCTGTGTACCCCTCCAGAAAGGCCACGGAGGTGGGGAGGTCGAGGACGGTTACGGTATAGGAGCCGAACTGCAGGACATCGTTGGAGTGCAACTGAGCAAAGGATGAGGGAGAGCCGTTCAGGGTTACCTCAAATTTGGGGTTGAGACTGTTGAAAAAGAGATTGTCGTCGATCAGCTTGAGAATCGCTTGACGGTTGGCTATTCCGGACTCCATAAGGTTGATGTCGTTGCTCTTGGGCCCGAACTTGGTTCCGATGGTGAGGTGGGAATAACAAACGGGGATGCGGCGCGAGATGGAACCATCGGCTGATTCCAGCAAAAGATCCCAGCGGCTTTGGAGCCACTTACGGCCGTCACTGCCAGCGCTCAGCTCGCTAGAGAGAGTCGAGTGCTCGTCGTCCAAAGCTGGCTGCCCGTTCTCATCCCACTGACCGTTCTGATAAGGCTTCATTGCTAGGATCAACCCGTTCGTTCCAGCAGTGAGTGCGCCCTGCAGAAAGGTTCTTTGTCGTGTGGGTGAAAAGGCATTCCAGGTGAGCGATGAACCGATTTTGGGTGTTGACGATCTTCTTGGTCGTTATCTGGCTGAGGGTCGAGCAGAGTCTTCTGGCACCTTCACCCTGGACCCTCGAAAAGCCCTGGAGCGCTTGGCCCAGTTCCAGCTTCCAGGCCAGTACCATTGGATTCTGAAGGTGGTTCAGAGTCTCCATCTCTCCGGCGCAAACTCCATTAAGATCGACGCAGGCGTTCACAAAGTGGTGGTGACATCCGACGTTGTCCCCCGAGGGTTTGACTCCATCGACGACCTGCTCGCTCAACTTTTGGCCGACCGAGACCACTCCAACCCAGCTCTGCGTCATTTGGCTGCTGGTCTGCAAGGAAGTCTGGCGGTTTCGCCGAGTCAGATCAGGCTCCTGAATGTTTGTGACGGCGAGCGACGAGAGTTCGTTTTGAGGGCCGGGGGCTGGAGGGACGGCGAACGCAGCTCAGTGCCCAAGGGGAGCGATCACTTCGAGTTGAGCTTGGTGCGAAACCTCAGTGAGAAGTTGGGTCACAGTTGGTTTTTGCTCAACACCGATGTCTTCGATCTCATGTTTGGACGGCGAGGTGCCTTGAACAAAGAGAACAAGGTCATCTTCGAGCTGTGCGACTACACCCGATGCCAAGTTTTTCTGGGGAATCGGCCTACAGCGGACCGACGGTTCGGCCGCGCTCGTTTTAAAGGCTATGAGATTCGAGAGGACCCGGACCCAGGGAAGGCTCGACCGCCGGTGCTATCGACCTGGTTCTCAGAGACCAACTTGGTCCAGAACCAGGCTCATCCCTTGCACCACCTGGCCGAGATCGTTGTCCCGGCCGACGAGCCGGGCGGTTTTCATCTGGTCGCGAAGTCTCACGCGACCGTGACAAATCGTACCGATCCGGGTGTCGTCCAGGCCAGTCTTCAAAACGGGTTGTCCCGAGCCTATGCCCTTCGCATGGATATGGCCACCGACGCTTTGGTCTATTTTTGGGAAGACGGCGTAATCTTGGGTCGGCAAACGTTCGCTTGCGGCTGTCCTGGAGTG
>CAZVVF010000125.1:0-6959 GCA_964630575.1 uncultured Burkholderiales bacterium
GTGGCAGCTGCTGATGCGAGTGACATTGTTGTGATTGCCGGCAAGGGGCACGAGAGAGTTCAGGTTTTTTCCGACCATAAGATCGTCTTTGACGACCGGGATGTAGCACGGAGAGTGATCTGTGCTCGCCTGGGAAAGGTGCAGCGAAATAGTTCGCTGAGCACGGCGAACCTACTCTGGACTGAGTGTCGAAAGCCACTAGGTCATCTCTACCGAGACCTTCCGCTCGGAACGAGGGAAAAAGGTCGAGCCGCGCTGTGAAGCAATGGACCCTGGATGACATAGCTACGTGTCTAGGGACACCTTTGCTAAATCACGATCCCGGCATTCAACTGTCGGGAATTTCGACGGACTCAAGGACCCTGGAAGAAGGGTCTCTTTTCGTTCCGCTGGTCGGGGAAAACTTCGACGGCCATAGTTACGCTCAGATGGCTGTGGAGCAGTGTGGGGCTCGAGCAATCGTTTGGGCTCGCCAAGAGCGGCCGGAGTGGCTGGCGTCCAATCCCGATGTTGCGGTCTTTCCGGTAGCCGATACCTTGGAGGCTTATCAAGCCTTGGGCCTCTATTGGAAAAAGAAGTGTCAGGTCCGATGTATCGCGGTGACGGGTTCGGTCGGAAAGACGACTACCAAGGAGTTCCTGGGCCACTTTCTCTCTCCACGCTTCGACCTGCACAAGAGCCGGGCGAACTACAACAATGACATCGGTGTTCCCAAGACGCTGCTCGAACTGCAGCCGAAACACGAGATTGTCATCGTGGAGATGGGTATGCGCGGTCGGGGGGAGATCCAACGACTGGTCAGGGCGAGTGAGCCCGAAGTGGGGATCGTCACGGCTATTGGGACCTCTCACTTAGAGTTGCTCGGCAGCCGCGAAGAGATCGCTTGTGCCAAAGCGGAGTTGGTGCAGGGATTGCCCTCTGATGGGCGGGCTATTCTTCCTAAGAGCGATGATTTTTTCGCGCTTTTGTGCGACCGCTCAGCAGCCGGTGTGGTGTCTTTTTCCTCGGAACCAGGTTCCGGGGCCGATCTCGAACCAGACGCGATTCTCTCCGAGGACGCTCAGAGCACGGTTTTCACCCTGGAAGGACAATCTTACCGGTTGCCACTGCCCGGTCGGCACCATCTTCACGACCTCTTTGCCGTTTTGGCCACCGGCTACTCGCTGGGTCTTGCCGTAGGGGATATGCTCGAAGCTCTCCCAACGCTCGGCAATCCCGAGGGGCGGGCCGAGTGGATTGAACTCGCTGGCGCCCAATTCTATCTCGATGCCTACAACTCGGCGCCAGAATCCCTGAGGGCTTCCCTGGGTGTCCTGGCTTCCTGTACAGGGCGGCGAGTCGCCGTGCTCGGGGACATGCTGGAGCTGGGATCGCAAGGCCTGCGCGCCCACCGAGAGATCGGGGAAACGCTGGGGCAGTACGGGGTCGCATTGGCGCTCTGCTATGGGCCGCTCTGCGAGTCCTTGGCTCAACAGGCAAAGTCTACAGGAGTGGACGCTCACTGGTTTGCCGAGAAGGAAGAGTTGACCGAATTTTTGAGTCGAGAACTCCGCGAGGGGGACTCGGTGCTGGTAAAAGCGTCGCGCGGTATGGCATTGGAGACCGTAGTGGACGGTATTAAGGAAAGGGTTGGACAAAACGTTGCAGGAGCACGGTGCGATGTCTGATATGTATTGGGTCGCTATTCTGAGTCTCGGATTGACCCTCCTGAGCATGCCCGGATTTATCAAGTGGGTAGCGAGGCGGGGTTGGGGTCAAGAGATTCGACCTGAAGGCCCCGCCGATCATCAAGTCAAGGCCGGAACACCCACCATGGGTGGTTCGGTATTTGTTCTCTCCGCCTTTCTGGCGACCTGGTTTGTGGCCACACCGAGCGTGGAACTCGCTGTGCTGTGGCTGGTGATTCTGGGAGGCTTCGCTATCGGTTTGATGGACGATCTTACGGCCTTGATGAAGAAGCAAAATCTCGGCCTCAAGGCGCGTCAGAAGCTTGTCTTACAAGGACTCTTGGGTTTGATTCCGGCAGCCTACACCGTTTGGGGCAAAGGTGTGACCTCGATCGTCTTTCCCGGGGGCTATGAGCTAAAGGGTTGGGCCTGGGTTTTGGCCGTTGGAGTGTTGGTGGTTGTGGCCACGACTAACTCGGTCAATCTGGCAGACGGAATGGATGGGCTGGCCTCAGGTGCTGCCATTCCAACCCTTGGATTCTTCGCTCTGGTGGGGCTGTGTCAGGGCCAGTCTGCGGTGGTTCTCACGGCTCTGGGCTTCATCGGTGGCTTGCTGGGCTTTCTTTGGTTCAACAGCTACCCGGCCAAGGTCTTCATGGGAGACACTGGTAGCTTGGCCTTGGGCGGAGCGCTGGCGGGGATGGCGCTTTTGACCGCTAGGCCGGTCATGCTAGTGTTGGTGGGCGGTCTCTTCGTTGCCGAGGCGCTGTCTGTGATTCTCCAGGTCAGCTACTTTAAGGCGACCAAGGGGAAGCGCATCTTTAAGATGAGCCCCCTTCATCACCACTTTGCTCTCTCGGGTATGCACGAAGTGAACGTGGTGATGCGGTTCTGGTTGACCTCGCTGTTTCTCGCTCTTCTAGGGCTCTATTTTTGGGGACAAGGTTGTCAGTGGTGAAGAAGCTTGTTTTGGGTACCGGGCGCAGCGGGCTCGCCGTCAGCAACTATCTGTTGGCCAACGGTTCGGAATTGATCGTGTCAGACCGAGCGGACCGAGCCACCGTTTCGGCATCCCCCCTGTGGCCGGCATTTGAAAAGTGTGAGGCCGAGTACGGTCCTCGCCTGGAGTGGGCTCTCGGTGGTCATCCCTTGGAGCTGTTGGAACGCTGCGACGAGGTGATCATCTCGCCGGGAATCTCTCTGCACGTGGAGTTTCTCAAGCAGGCTTTGGCTCGCGGAATTCGGGTCACAGGGGAGATGGAATTGGCTTTCATGGCTAGCCCCAAGCCGATCATTGCGGTGACCGGTACCAACGGTAAGTCGACCACTTGCTCGGTCCTCGGTGAAATGCTCGGTCAGAGCGGAATTGTGGGGCGGAACATCGGCACCCCGCTTCTCGACCAGGTCCAGAATTTGCCTCCGTCGGTAGACTGGGTGGTCGCTGAGGTCTCCAGCTTTCAGTTGGAGACGGTTCACGGTTTTCAACCCAGGATCGGGGTGTTGACCAACATCTCTCCGGACCACCTCGACCACCACAAGGATCTCGACGAGTATTGCGCGGCGAAGTCGCGATTGTTCGCCCAAATGGAAGCTGATGATGTCGCCGTTTTTTGTCAGGACGACGCCCAAGCCCGGATGGTTATGGAACTCGTGAGGGATGGTTCTCTCCCCGACTGGATCGATGGCTATCCTCAGCCCAAGAGAGATTCCAGACCCAAGATTCTCACCTACTCTGTGGAGGGTCCCGTCCGCGATGGGGTCGCCTTCAGTCTCGACGAGAAATCCCAGCGCTGGGTCACTCGGTTCGTCGATGGTCACTCTGAAAAACTGTTCCTTTGGGACTTTCCCGGTCTGCCCGGAAAGGCGATGATGAGCAACGGTTTGGCGGCCGTAACGGTAGCCCTCGAAGCCGGAGTTTCTATAGAGAAAATTCAAGCAGGGTTGAGAAGGTTTCAGCCTCTTCGATATCGCATGGAACTCGCGGGGGTCGTTGATGGAATTTCATACATCAACGATTCCAAGGCCACAAACATCGAGTCCGCCCTGGCCTCAGCCAACGCTGTGAAGGGCAATCTCGCTGTCATCGTGGGTGGCAAAGATAAGGGTGTTGAGTACGAGACGTTGGCCAGAGGTTTGATGATTCGAAACCCGAGAGTTTTCTTGATAGGTGAGGCTGCCGAGCCGATCGATAAGAGTCTTCGGAGTCTGGGGTTTGAGAACATGGAACAGAGCCGCACGATGAGCGAAGCCCTGGTCGCTGCCACCGATTACCTCTCTGGTACAGAGGGGACCGTGCTTTTGGCTCCCGCATGTTCGAGTTTTGATCAATTTAAGAGTGCCGAACAACGGGGGCAGATCTTCAATGACTTGGTCAGTGAAATGAAGAAGACGAGGAGCAGTTTGGGTTGAAAAAGGGTAACGAATATTGGGTTTTGATCATTGCTCTCAGCTTAGGAATGTTGGGGCTCCTTATGGTGTTCTCCTCATCCCTAGTGGTGACGGCGTCCTCCTCGGACTTCGGTTCTGACCCATACTTTTTTGTAAAGCGACAAGGGCTCTGGTTCTGCGCCGGCTTGGTCGCTCTGATGGTCGCACGCTCTATCGACTTGGAAAAGTGGCGACCCTACCTGTCGCTTCCTTTTTTGGGGTTGAACATCGGCCTCTTGATCATGGTGCTCCTCATCGGTCCGGAGATCAACGGGGCCCAACGTTGGTTGGTCTTGGGCGGTTTTCAGTTTCAGCCCGCCGAGCTTACGAAGCTCGCGATGATTTTCTATATGGCCGACTTTCTGGCTCGCCGAGGAGACAAAATCAAGAGCTTTACCAGGCTCTTGCCGGCTCTGATGCTGTTCGGTTTGTGTCTCATTCTCATTGAGCGCGAACCGGACCTCAGTACGGCTTTGGTTCTCACTGGTGTCTTTTTTACAATGATTTTCGCTTCCGGAGCCAAGGTCTCACACCTGTTGGGAATGAGCGCAGCCGGGGCTGTGGTCGTTGTTGCCTCAGTCTTGGCAAAGCCTTATCGATTGAAACGAATCACCTCCTTCCTGGACCCAGAGGCTGACCCTCAGGGAGCCGGTTATCACTCGATTCAATCGCTTTTGGCTATTGGTTCTGGTGGCCTTACCGGGCGCGGCTTCGGTGTCGGCCATCAGAAGTACAAGTACTTGCCGGAAGCCCACACCGACTACATCTTCTCTATCCTGGCCGAAGAACTCGGTCTGGTTGGCACTGTGTGTGTCATCTTTCTGTTCGTAGCGCTACTCTACAAGGGCTGTCAGATCGCCTTGCACTGCCGTCGTCCGTACCTTCGGATGTTGGCGCTTGGGGTCACCTTTCAGCTGAGTCTGCAGGCTCTCCTCAACATCGGGGTGGTCACCGGCAGCACTCCTAGTACCGGACTTCCGCTCCCCTTTATCTCTTACGGTGGTACCTCGCTACTCTTTAGTCTCATCGCCGTGGGATTGCTCATGAATGTTGCCGAGCGGAACGTCGCTATTCGAGAAGCGAGCAAGAAGCCGTCTCGGAGCGAGAAGCGGTCTCGACCGGGAGCCACGCTCACCTCCTCGCAAGAAGAGAGCCTAGAAGCCGTTTCCAGCGGTGTTTGGGAGAGCCAAGCCGCAGGATCGCGGCTGTCCTCCTCTGTTGAGAAGATGCCCCGTCCTGCTGTGGAACCTGGTCTTTTGCGACGTGGCGATTGGTCGTCACGGCGTCGAAGTTCCGGCAAGCATTCTGGAAAACGCAGCGTTTAAAGGCGAACATTTGCCGGTCCTGGTTCCTCTTAGGGCAGGGCACAGGAAGTTGTGGAAGAAATTTCAAGAAACCTAATCAGTTTGGAACGACTTCTTGACCCGAGACATTTCTAACAAGCGAATCGTAATTACCGGTGGAGGAACTGGCGGTCACCTTTATCCGGGGTTGGCTGTAGCCGACGAGTTCCGTCGACGCGAGTGTGAACTGCTGTATCTCGGCTCGGCTCGCGGTCTTGAGGCCGAGGTTGTTCCCAAGGAAGGTTATGGCTTTCTGGCGGTTCCCTCACGGGGTATCGCCGGGAGTCCCGTGAAGAAGCTCCTCGCTTGCGCCTATCTGGCTCTGGGTACTCTGAAGGCTTTCTTTCGATTGTCGGCTTGGAAGCCTGACCTCGTGGTGGGCACCGGTGGGTTCGTCTGCGTGCCCGCAGTCGCCTCGGCAGCCCTGCTCGGCGTTCCGGTGGTCCTGCTGGAACAGAATGCCGTTCCGGGCAAGGCCGTAAAATTTCTCAGTCGATTCGCCAAGGCGGTCTGTCTTTCGTTTGAGGCCTCGAGCAAGTATTTTCCCTCGGTGCGAACCGAGTGGACGGGGAATCCCTTGAGAAGCTCCATTGAGCGCAAGAGCAAGACCGACGCTCGCAGGGAACTGGGTCTCTGTCCGGATAGGCCCACCCTCTTGGTCGCTGGCGCCAGTCAGGGAGCCACTTCCATCAATCGCGCCCTCATCGACTGCTTGGAGCGATGGCAAGACAAAGAGTGGAACATTATTCACCTTACCGGGAGAAATCATTTGGCTAGAGTGAAGGCCAGGGCGGAGACGGTTTTGCCGGCAGATGCAAAACTTTGCTACCGACCGTTTGGATTTCGAAAAGATATGGAAAACCTTTACTCAGCATCCGATCTTGTGGTATCAAGAGCCGGAGCGACAACTATCGCGGAACTCACCTGTCTTGGTCTTCCTGCAATCTTCGTACCTTATCCGTTCGCGGGTGGGCACCAGAAGGAAAATGCCAGAGTTGTGGTTGACTCTGGTGGAGCCAAACATATTCCGGATGAACACGTTGGGGATAAGCTTGGGGACGAAGTGGAATTGCTATTGGAGGACGAATCCAGTTTACTGGACATGTCCGTCAAGAGTCAGCAAACCGCTCGCCCCGACGCTTCACAGCACGTGCTAAGCGTGTGCTGCGAAGTGATGAAATAAGAGGAGGGTACGATGCGCCAAGGGCAGCACGTCCATTTTATTGGGATCGGTGGAATTGGAATGAGTGGGATCGCCAGAGTCCTACTAGAGATGGGCTGGAAGGTTTCCGGCTCCGATTTGAGGTCATCATCGATCACCGGGGGGCTCGAAGAAATGGGTGCCCGTATTTACGTCGGGCACAGAGCAGAAAACGTCTCCGAAGCGGATATAGTAGTTCTCTCCTCGGCTATTCCCAACGAGAATCCTGAAGTCCAAGAAGCAACACGTAGAAATTTGCGTTTGGTTCAGCGCTGTGAAATGCTCGCCTTTCTCATGCGTCAGAAGTTTGGTATCGCAGTC
>CAZVVF010000125.1:6969-8661 GCA_964630575.1 uncultured Burkholderiales bacterium
CGCGGGAACTCATGGTAAGACGACAACGACCTCGATGATCGCGAAGGTCCTCGAGACAGCCAGGCTTCGACCCACCGTGATCATCGGTGGCGAGGTTAACGACATCGGGTCGAACGCAAAGCTCGGTGGTGGTTATCATCTCGTTGCTGAGGCCGATGAGTCGGACGCTTCGTTTGTTCACCTCGAGCCGCAAATTGCTATCGTCACCAACATGGACGCCGACGTAAACCTTTCGGCCGAACCGTTCCGCGACCTAGATTTTAACGCCGATGAAACGATGGTTCGCGTCAAAGAGATGTTCGAGATCTTCGCGAACCGAGTTCCTCAGGATGGCAAGCTTATACTCTGTTGGGACCACGCTAGGGTTCGGGAGTTGGCAACCAAGGTTGACCGACCGACTCTCACTTACGGATTCCATCCGGAGGCTGACCTGACGATACGAGACCTTCAGTTGGATGGGCTCAAGTGTCGCGGGGAGATCGTTTACAAGGGTGAGTCCTACGGTCTGATGCAGCTCAACGTACCAGGTCGCCACAATGTCGCCAACGCGCTGGCCGCTGTTGCGGTAGGAATCGACCTCGACATTCCGGTGGGTGAGGTCTTGTCGGCCTTGGCCAAATACGAGGGTGTTCAGAGACGCTTTCAGGTTTTGGGTGAGATCGGTGGGGTCACCGTTGTCGACGACTACGCGCACAATCCCCAGAAAGTTGCTGCTGCTCTGCACGCGGCGAAAACGACCGTGGCCAAAACCAAGGGACGCGTCGTCGCTGTTTTTCAGCCTCACCGCTACACCCGAACAAAGTTTTTGTTCGATGACTTTTGCCAATGTTTCGGAGAATCCGATGTTTTGCTGGTCACCGACATCTACTCGGCCGGTGAGCCGCCGATCCTCGGCCTGCGGGTGGAGAACTTGGTCGACGAGATCTCCTCGAGTGCTCCCCATATTGAACTCTATCACACGCCCAAAGAGGTCGACGTGATGAGACAACTCGAGATGGTTTGTCGCCCGGGAGACTTGGTGATCACGCTGGGTGCCGGTGATGTCGGGAGGTGGGGTAGCCGTTTTTTGCTCCACGGACAAAATGAACTCTTGGCCTCTAAGGCCGTCATTTAGCGACACGGAAAAAAGGCTCGTTCGACAGACGAGCAGAGGATGAAAAAGGAGGCTTTCGAGTCTCTTTTTTCATTTGTAGAGGAGGTGGATTTGAACTTTCTTTGAATAAAGTTCAAAATATCTAGAGAGAAAAAATGTGTACGCAAGAAAAATTGCCCAGATAGCTGAATCTAGACGGCACTTGAGACGAGACTGTGGTTCGTTAACCTATCGTCGCCCCAAGAAAAGGGCGAGAAAGTCCAGTTCCAAGCGCGAGATCACGTTTTCCAGGAGACGACCTCTCTTTTTGGTTTTTCTCTTCTTGGTGTCACAGTATTTTTTCTTACAGTCCCCTTTGTTCGAGTTTCAGGATGTTGAGATCGACGGCGCGGAAGAGGTCGCCGGTTCGGTCATTGAAAGCAAGTTAGGCCTGGCCAAAGGGGCGAACTATTGGGAGTTGTCCGAAGAGTCTCTCGAAGCGAATATCGAGTCTATGTATCGCGTCGAAGATGCGATCGTGAATGTGGAGTTTCCCTCGCGAGTTGAGGTGACCGTTTTGGAGCGGGAGCCGAGTTTCTACGTCGCCTATCGAGGGGATG
>CAZVVF010000126.1:0-8634 GCA_964630575.1 uncultured Burkholderiales bacterium
CGATGGGGCTTTTGAATGGTGAAGAAGCAAACGGGATTACCAAAAAAATCGTTTTGCGAGTTCTTGAAAGCCGGCTCGGGGCTGATGGTTAAGATCGGGTTTGTACGACTCTGCCAGGGGCAGACTCGGGGCCAGGAGTGCAGGCGGTTGTGGCTGATCGAAACCAAGTCCGAGTAGAGATAGCGAGTTTGATGTCGGACAGAGTATCTCAAGGCAATACCTCCCGGCCCGAGGTTGGTCCGTTGGAGACCAGGGTGAGGTGACTGAAGTACTGGTGGGCGAGGTGGTTGGAGAATTCCGGTAGCGACCGTCCCACATCCCTGAGCAAGCCCGTGAGTTCTCCACGGCGCTGGCCTGCGGTTACTCGAACCAGGTTGTGGGCGTCGGCGAGCTTGATGGCCGCGAGGCACCTCACCAGGATGAGTTCGGTTTCCATGAGGGGTTTGCTGTGTGGGCGGGTGGGCAGTTCGGCGAGGTGGTTTTCCAAGAGCGTCAACTGGGAGATCACCGATCGGGGGTTGCTGGGGTCGGCCAGCAACAGGTCGACGACAGGTGCGCTCTCAAGGCCGGCGGGGTATCGCCTACGGTAGGTTCGAACCGTGTCGGTGATCTCGAGGACCGCTTCGAGCAGTTCGCCTTCTGTCGTGCTTTGGGTTGTCAGGCAGCGCCGAAGGAGTGCGGTGGTGTAAGAGGCGCGCTCGAGTCGGCGGCCGATCTCCAGGAATCTCCACCCGTGGTTGCGAGTCATGTTCTCTGAGACCATGCCGCTGCAAGCGGAGAATCCAGTCAGCATGCGGTTGAGCACATCGAGGGCATCGGTCACCGTCTTCGGGTGCTCTTTGCTCCACTCTAGGAGTTGGTTTGAAACCGTCCAGGTCTCGGTTGACAATCGGTCCCTCAGAACTCCGGTCAGGCGTCGTACCCCGTCCAGGCTGGTGCGGAGCCCGTGCGCCGATCCCGGCTCGGTCAAGAGTTCGAGAAGCCGCTCTGTGCAGACCTTGCGATTCGGGTTTCGGACGTTCCAGCGTGGGGTGATGAAAAAGAGGAGGGTCGGCAAGACGGAGCCGCTGGGAGTCAGCGGCTCTTCGACCAGGTGTGAGAAGCTGCATCTCAGGACTCGACAGAGCCCCTCGGCGCGCTCTAGGTATCGACCGAGCCAGTAGAGATTGTCGGCCGCTCGGCTAGAGACATCGCCTCCTCCACGACTGATTTCAACCGGGATCGTGGGGAGGGTCTTGGCTCGGTTTTCTCGGCTGGATTCCTCTTCGAGTATCCAGGTATCTTTGCTCTGAGAGCCGCTATCCAAGCTGGCGATGACGGAGTTGGGTTTCGCCGAGACCAAGGCCAGAGCGCCCGGCATGACGAGGTGGTCGTCGTCGCTGCGGGTGATGAAGGTGCGCAGGAGGACTCGGCGTGGTTCGAGCCCCTTGGGAGTCAGGCTCGGAGTGGTGGAGAGGGGGACCTTCTCTTGGGCCACAAAGGCTTCTGGGTTGGCCAGGATGCGCGACCGTACCTCCGCCGGCTCCAGGCCCTCTGCGGCGGGAAAAGAGAGCGAGGCACCGGCCCGACTGGTGAAGGCGTCGCGAATGACCAGTCGGTCCAGGTTCTCCAGGACGTGGGCGAGGTTGTCCGGATCGCCGCACCAGTAGGTGGGGACGCTCTCCAGCAGCAGGTCCTCGCCCAGGTACTGCCTGCAGAGCGAGGGGAGGTAGCTGTGAAGCGCGCTGGCTTCGGCTAGAGCGCAGCCTAGGCTGTTGGCGATGACAACGTTTCCTGCCCGCACCGCTTGGACCAGACCGGGAATTCCGATGACGGAGTCCGAGCGCAGTTCCAGGGGGTCGCAGTCGGCATCTCTCAGCCGCCGTACGATCACATCCACGGGCTGCAATCCCTCCAGAAGTTTCAGGTACACCCTGTTGTCTCTCACGGTGAGGTCATCACCCTGAACCAGGGTGAATCCTAAGGTCTGGGCCATGTAGGCTTGTTCGAAATAGGTCTGACTGGCCGAGCCTGGCGTGAGAAAGACGATCCGTGTCGCCGGGCCGAGGCGCTCGGAGAGCTCGCGCAGCGCGTCTCGCAGGGATTGGAAGAAGGGGGCCACTCTCTGAATCGCACGGTTCTGAAAAAACTCCGGCATCATGCGGGTTAGGGCTATACGGTTCTCCAGAGCGTAGCCACAGCCACCCGGTGTCTCAGCGCGATCGCGCAGGGCGATCATCTTGCCTTGCGGATTTCTCACGAGATCGACTGAGTGGAGGAGAAGCCGGCACTCTGGAGGGATCGGTAGGCCGTGGCAAGGACGGAGGAAGTTGGGGTTCCCCCAGATGAGTGGAGCTGGAATCCAGCCTTCCTTGATACAGATCTGCTCTCCATAGACGTCGGCGAGCAAGGTCTCTAGGAGCCGTACCCTTTGTTTGAGTCCTCGTTCGGTCTCTGCCCATTCCTGAGCTTCTAGAATGAGGGGGAAAGGGTCCAGGTTCCAGGGCCTGTCCAAACCGTCTTCTCGGCCGTGGACGTTGAAGGTGACGCCGTTTTCTCGAAGCAGCGCTCGCACTTGGCTCCAACGATGCTGGAGTTCCTCGGAGGTGAAGGAGCGCAGGGTCTGGAGGAGTTCAGACCAAGCGGGTCTCACCTGGCCCCCGCTTTTGGCCATCTCGTCAAAGGTTTCCGCTTCAGGGCTGTAAGCGAGATCTCGGGAAATGCTCAGGGTCATGGTTTATTCAAGGCTCGATACACCGCGCGAATCATCGTGCAGCGGTGATCGAAAAGGGCGAGAAATCATTTTCGCGGGGCTCCTACGATGGTTCTGGTAGGCTCTCCAAAAAATCTAGAAAATTGGATGTCGTCATAGCCTGGTCAAAGTCCTCGATGGGGATATCTCGGCCGATGATCTCTTCCAGGCGAATGCAAACCGAACTGACTTCGAGGGAGTCGAGTCCCTCATTCATCCAGTCTTCGTGGAGCCCGGGTACAGCATCCACGCTTTGTTCCAATTCTTTTTCGATGGCTTTTCTCAAGTCTTCGCGGCTATATACTTCCATCACGTTGCTCTTTTCAGGGGTTATTCTAACCCGGTTCTATTTGGCCGCCCCTGTCTGTTTCCTGGCGTCCAAGACCATATGCTGACGGTCTTGGACGCCGGAACGCTGTTCGTCGGCGAAGTAGACAATCCTCATAGGGTTGAATACACAATCGAGAACAGGGGGAATTCCCCTTCTAACGCTCACTCACTTTGGTGTCTTCTCAGGTCTAAAGTGAGAGGAAATTCGGTTGAAACGTGTGCCGCATCGACCTCGATGGTACCACCAGTGTGGCTGAGTTCGGTGAAGCGAGCCGAGCGCCTGGCCTGAGCCTCATTGGCGTTGACGGGAAAAGTCTCGTAGCTGCGGCCTCCTGGGTGAGAGACGTCGTACTGGCAACCACCCAGGCTCCTTTGGCTCCAGTTGTCCACGATGTCGAACCGCAGCGGGGTGTGGACGCCTATGGTCGGATGCAGGCACGAGGGGGGCTGCCAGGCCCTGAAGCGGACTCCTGCGACCGCTTCTCCAGGCACCCCGGTTTCGTGGAGCGGGACCGTTTCGCCGTTGCACAAGAGCCGGTGGCGACCGTTCACAAAACCCTTTGTCTTGACCTGAACTCGCTCCAGTGAGGAGTCCACAAAGCGAGCGGTTCCGCCTCCTCCTTGCTCCTCTCCGAGAACGTGCCAGGGTTCGATGGCGGTGCGAAGCTCCAGGGAGAGACCGTCTTTGTGAATTTCGCCAAGCTGAGGGAAGCGGAACTCATAGTGAGGCCGAAACCAAGCGGCATCGAAGCTGAATCCACTCTGATCGAGATCCTTGAGAACCTCCAGAAGATCCTTCCAGACGAAGTGTCCCAGTAGGAACTGGTCGTGGAGACGCGTGCCCCAGCGGATGGGCTTTTCACGGTAAGGTTGCCGCCAGAAGCGGGCCACCAGGGCTCGCACCAAGAGCTGCACAGCCAGACTCATCTGGCTGTGCGGTGGCATTTCGAAGGCCCGCAGTTCTAGCAGCCCAAGCCTGCCTGTCGGGCCATCGGGCGAGTAGAGTTTGTCTATGCAAAACTCGGCTCGATGGGTGTTCCCCGTGAGGTCGGTGAGGAGGTGTCGAAAGAGTCGGTCGACCAGCCACAGCTGCGGTTGGTCGACTGTGGGGAGATGCTCTAGGGCGATCTCGAGTTCGTAGAGGCTGTCGTGACGCGCTTCGTCGAGTCTGGGAGCCTGGGAGGTCGGTCCCACGAAGAGACCGCTGAAGAGATAGCTCAGGCTGGGGTGATTGATCCAGTAGCAGACCATGCTCGCCAAGAGGTCCGGTCGGCGCAAGAAAGGGCTCTCAGCCGGCGTCTTGGCGCCCAGAACCAGATGGTTGCCGCCACCGGTGCCGGTGTGACGTCCGTCGATCATGAATTTTTCCGCCCCGAGTCGGCACAGCCTGGCCTCTTGGTAGAGGGTCTCGGTGACCTGAACAAGATCGTTCCAACTCTCGCTGGGCTGAACGTTGACCTCGATCACGCCGGGGTCAGGGGTCACCGAGAAGGAGCTGATTCTGGGATCGTAGGGTGGGCCGTATCCCTCCAGAACAATGGGCAGCGATTCTCTCTCGGCGACGCTCTCGATCGCGTTCAACAGTTCCACGAACGGCTCGCCGCGCTCCAGGGGAGGCAAGAAGATGTGGATATGGCCGTCTCGGACCTCGATGCACAGCGCGGTTCGGACATACCCTGGGGAGGATTCTCCAACCTCCGGATCACTGGAGGGAGTCGGTTCGTTGGCTTGTGATGGAGGGTCCCAGTAGGTCTGGAACTGAGGCGGTGGGGCGTCCATGGGATCTCGCTCGTAGGGCAGAGCCCGGTCGGCATCGCTGACCCAAGGTAGTGAGTCAATCGGCAAGCGATAACCCATGGGAGAATCGCCTGGGATCAGAAAGACCTGTTCTCGACGCAGGGGCCAACGCCCGGTAGCAAACCCGCCGCCCTCTTTGGCTTGGAGTGGGAGAAGGTAGCCCACGAGGGTGTCCAGGCCGCGGTCAAAGACGCGACGTATCTGCTCTCGCTCCTCTTTCCAGTCGACCTTGCTCTGGAGAACGTCTACGTTAACGGGAAGCCGCCCTTCTCGCCAGATGTAGTAGAAGCGGTCCTCGTAGCCTCGGCGGACAAAGTCGCCACTGAGACCGAGTTCCTGGACGAGGGCCTCTAAGAATCGCTTCCCGTCCGAGGGGGTCGACCTTCCTGGGGTGGCTGGGTCCGCGAGCAGGTGGGGAAGGCGCCAGAGGCTCAAGCCATCTTTGCGCCACAGGCATGTCATGGACCAGCGGGGCATCGCTTCGCCGGGGTACTGCTTCCCTTGGCCGTATTGAACCACGCCGCCTTTGGAGAACTTGTCTTTCAACCGGAGTAAGAGCTCCCCGGCGAGGCGCTTCTTGTTGGCTCCCAGAGCGCCTGTGTTCCATTCCTCGCCGTCCATGTCGTCGAGGGACACGAAGGTTGGCTCTCCACCCATGGTGAGGCGCACGTCGCTCTTGAGGAGCTCCTCGTCAACTCGGCAGCCGAGGGAGTTGATGGACTCCCACTGGGCGGGAGTGTAGGGGAGCGTGACCCTCGGCGTTTCTCGAACGCGAGAGACCTCCATTTTGAAGTCGAAGCTCTGCTCCAGGGTTGCCCCCTGGGAGGGTGGAGTCCACAGGAAGGACCCCGAGATGGCCGCCGCGCTGCTGGGCCTGGCGCTCGCGGCTAAGGGAATGTGCCCCTCGCCGGTCAGGAGTCCGGAGGTAGGGTCGATACCGATCCAGCCTGCCCCGGGGATGAACACTTCGGTCCAGGCGTGGAGGTCGGTGAAGTCCTGGGTAGGACCCGACGGACCGTCCAGGGCTTTCTGGTCGGCTACCAACTGGATGAGGTAGCCGGAAACGAATCGAGCAGCGAGGCCAAGATTTCTCAACAGTTGAACGCCGAGCCAGGCAGAGTCTCGGCAGGAGCCCTTACCGCTCTCCAACGTTTGTGTGGGGGTCTGCACGCCGGGTTCGAGCCGGATGACGTAGCCGACCTTGCTCTGCAGCGTTTGGTTGACCGCGACGAGGTAGTCGATGGTTCGGGCTCCCTCGGTGCGCACTTCTTCGATCAGGCGGGCCAGGGGAGGCTCGACTGGATCGCACTGAAGGTAGGGGGCGAGTTCCTGTTTGAGGGTGGCAGAGTACTCGAACGGAAACGTCTCGACGCTCTCTTCTAGAAAGAAGTCGAAGGGGTTGATCACAGTCATATCGGCAATGAGGTCAACGCGCACGGTGAGGACTTGCGCCGGCTTGACAAAGACGAGGCGCCCCAAGTGATTGCCGTACGGATCTTGTTGCCAGTTGAGAAAGTGCTCTTTGGGGTCGACCTTGAGCGAGTAACTCAAGATGGGGGTGCGACAGTGAGGAGCCGGGCGAAGTCGTACCACGTGGGGAGTGAGTTCAACGGGCTCAGCAAAGCGATAGGTCGTTTCATGGCTCAGGGCTATTCTTATGCTCACCCGGGCGGATTCGTCTCGGATCCCCTTTATACTCCCGCTTCAGGGAAACTGCTCTCGATGAGATCGTTGACAAATTGGAGCTTGGTAACCACCACAGGTGTGAGGGCAAAGGGGTAGAGGTCGGGTAAGCCCATGGAGCGATTGATCTCGTTGAAGGCGACAGACATTCGAATCCACTCCTCGATGCCTGAGCGGAATTCGAAGAAGGCCAGTTCGGAAAAGCCGAATTCGCGAGCGGTTTCCAGGACGTCTCGCAGGTGAAGGTAGTGGGCGAAGGTCTCGGCCCAGTCCTCCCACGGATGAGAGGAGGCGTAGTCGGTGATGAAATGGTCCCTGTTTTGGGGCGGTCCGCTGTGGCGGTAGTCTCGCAAGCTCTGTTCGTAGTCGAGGCTTTCGTCGCCAAAAAGACGGCGAAAACCCTCCAGGATGATGGGCTGCAAAGCCACGCGATCGGCCCAATAAAAGTGGCCGAATTCGTGTCGAAAATGGCCGATGAGCGTGCGAAACTCCTCTTGCAATTCTTCCCGGTTTCGCTCTCGGATGGCGGAGTCGGCCTCCTCGATATTGATGGTGATGGTTCCTTCGCAGTGACCCGTAACGGCAAGCGTTTGGGGCGTGTTGGCCAAGAATCGAAAGCTCAGTCCTGCGGTTTTAATGGCCAATCGAGAGCAGCTGTAGTAGAGCCGCCTTTTCGCGTTTTCCAATCGCCGCCACTTCTCCAGGTTTCCCGGAATGGTGAGGTCGGGGATCACGAGGTTTGCCGAGCAGGGCTCGCAGAAGTCCGAGTTGGGCGATTTGAGCCAGTTGCAAACTCCGTGGGTCTCACGAGTCGAACAAGCGTATTCAGGCTGGTAGGGGACAAAACCCGGTTTTTGGGGTGAGTAGCTGAGGGCTCTTTGGCACGTCAGGCACACGAAGGTGTTGAAGAAGACCTCGCTGGAGCAATTTGGGCATGACCATCTGAGCACGCAGGCTTCTTAGTGGAACCAGGGGGCGATCCTTTGCCCGATCAGCTGCCGCCAAGACGATATCGAGCGCGCGAGAGGGTCAATTCGACAGAGCCCTCTCGAGTTGATGCACCTTGACCCGATCTCCCAACACAGAAAGAGCCAAGTCTCGATCGCGATCCAGGTGGGTGAAGAAAAGAACCTGGGTCTTCTGCGCAAAGTCAGCCAGCAGTTCTAGGGCGGCTGCGGCTCGCTCTTGGTCAAAGTGGACGAGAAGATCGTCGGCCACGAAAGGGACCGGCTCCCGATGCTGCAGGCCGTGTTCGATGGCGGCTAGGCGAAGGGCCAAAAAGAGCTGGTCGCGGGTGCCGTCGCTGAGACCGTTGATCTCAACTTTGCGCTTGTTGGCTTCGCAGGCTTGCAAGATGGGCTTGTCTTTCTCGTCGAAACCGATCTCCAATCCCGAGTAGATGCCGAGGGTGAGCTTGGCGAACGACTGGGAGGCTATTTTTATTAGGGGGCCTTGGTGGCTCACGCGATAGCGCTCTATCTCCTGAGACAGGAGGTGCTCAGCCAGGCTCAGGACCATATAGCGCTCGACCCCATTTCTCGTTCGAGCCAGGGCCTCTTGGGCGTCGGCGGCAGCCTCGGCTGCGTCGGCGGCGCCATCGCTCTGGCGCTGCTCTCTCTGCAGTTCCCCTTGGCGAACCCGTAGGTCGTCCCGGTCGGCTGCGAGTTTTTCGAGGGCGGCTCGCTTGTCCTCGATCAAACTCGGAATCCGATCGGCGTCGACGGCCTCGACCTCACGGCAGAACAGGTCTAGGGCTTGACCTGCGCTGAGTTCCCGGAGGCCGGCTTCGAGGTTTTTGAGTTGCTGGTCGATCTCCCGAAGTTGGCGAGCACGTTGTTCGATCTCGGGCAATTCCTCTAGGCTGCTGGCACCCGCCTCCAGGCGCATCTGTTCCAGTTCGGTGTTGGTTCGAGCGATTCGCTCCTTGAGATTCTGCTTCTCTCTCTCCAGGGTTGTGCGCTCGCGGGTCAGGTGTAGACGCGTTTGTTGATGCCTTTTGGCGGTCTGCAATCGCAGCGAGAGCCGCTCGATGATCGCGGCCGCATCGCTCTCGTCGGCTTGTAGGCCGAGCTGTTGGGCGATCTCCTCGGTGC
>CAZVVF010000127.1:0-8620 GCA_964630575.1 uncultured Burkholderiales bacterium
CGACGGCCCTACCGACCAGGACCCTGCAGCCGCGACCAGAGCGGCCCTGGCCATGCACACCAAGCTGAAGCAACTCAACCAGGATTGGCAACAACGAGGCATGCCAACGCTGCGCATTGGCGTGGGCATCAACAGCGGCGAAGTGATGGTCGGAGACGTCGGCTTTACCGGAAAATTCGAATTCGCCGCCATGGGAGACAACACCAACCTGGCCGCGCGAGTCGAGAAGTTGACCCGCGAACTCGAGGCCAACGTTCTGATCACCGGGTCCACTCGAAAAAGCCTCGACGAGAGATTCCGCCTCAAAAGCATGGGGACCACGAAGGTCAAAGGTCGAGTGACCGAAGTTGAGCTGTTCAGTGTCGAGGGCTACAACCAGTAACCCCTCAGCCGCGCGACAGCCTGAGAGATCCGTGGTGGCTAAACAGCCTGCAGAACGCTTTCCCTCAAGAGGAGTAGCAACTCCTCAGAAGAGAGCTTGGCAGCCTTATCGGTTCCCGCCAGCAGAGTGTCTACGAGTTCTCGTTTCTCCTGGTGAAGAGCCAAGATCTTCTCTTCGATGGTATCCTTTCCGATCAGGCGATAAACCGTCACGGACTGCTCCTGTCCAATCCTGTGGGCCCGGTCTGAAGCCTGGTCCTCGGTCGCCGGATTCCACCAAGGGTCGAGATGGACAACATAGTTGGCCGCCGTCAAATTGAGTCCCGTTCCACCAGCTTTGAGACTGATCAGGAACAGATCGTCTTCGCCCTCTTGGAACGCTCGCACAGCCTCAGCCCTCTTCTTGCTGGGCGTGGAGCCGTCAAGATACTGGTAAGAGATGCCTCGTTCGTCGAGTTGGGTCCTGATGATCTTGAGATGGTCGACAAACTGACTAAAGACCAGTGCCCGGTGTCCACCCTCCTTCAGGTCCGTCACAAGCTCCAAGAAGCGATTGAGCTTACTCGATTCAAGCGAGGAATCACCACCCACGAGCGAAGGGTGACAGCAAGCCCGCCTGAGCTTCATCAGCTCGGCCAAAATTCCGATCAAACCTGCCCGCTCTTCTTCGACCCGCTCAACAGCTCGCAGTCGCAGGCTCTCGTAGAAGAGCTTTTCTTCTCGGCTGAGCTCAACGGTCAAGGTGATTTCGGTCTTGGGAGGGAGATCTTTGAGCACGTCTTTTTTCAGGCGACGCAGAAGAAAGGGTGATACCAAAAGTTTCAAGTTATCGAGCGCGTTTTCGTCTTTGCTGTAGCGACTCAGGAAGGTTCGTTGGCCACCCAAAAGGCCAGGGTTCAAAAAGCGGAACAGGGCCCACAACTCTCCTAGATGATTCTCCACCGGGGTACCCGTAGCCGCCACTCGGAAATCGGCTTCCAGGGCTGTGACGGCCTTAAATCTTTGGGTCTGCGTGTTCTTGATGGCCTGCGATTCATCCAAGACGAGGGTGTGCCATCGGATCTGCTTGAGATTCTTGATGTTGCGGCACAACAACCCGTAGCTGCAGACCAACACCCCATTGGGGCCACACTTTTCAACCACACTGTCGCGGTCGGACTCACTGAAGAGAGTCACATCGAGCTGGGGCGTAAATCGAGCGGCCTCTTCTTGCCAGTTGGAGCAAACAGAGGTGGGGGCCACGACCAGCGTGGGTCCGGCCTCGCCCCGTTGAAGCAAGAGCGCTAGGATCTGGATCGTCTTTCCCAAACCCATGTCGTCTGCCAAACAGACACCAACACCCCACGCCGCAGCCCGAGCAAGCCAGTCGTAACCGCCCCGCTGATAGGGTCTCAACTCGCCAACAAAGCCGCTGGGGAGAACAGGCTTGAGAGCCTTGGCTTCAGCGATTTTGCGTTGGCTCTCCAGCCAGGCCTCGTCGGCGACCTCGACTTCACCATCGTCCAAAAGGACGGACCCGGTGAGAGGATTGAGAAGAAACTGTCCGTCCTTTTCCTTGACGGCAGAGTTCTGAATAGCCCTCAATCTCTTCTCCAGAGTTCTGGTGAGAGCCACGTAACTGCCATCATCCAACTCGATGAAACGACTTTGCTGCTGTCGATTCTTCTCCAAGAGTTGAGCCAATTCCAACTGTTCACCGTCGTCCAACTGAAGCTCCGCCTTAACAGCGAACCAATCCCGCTCCTGGGACACAGAGATCCTCAAGTCGGACCAAGAGATGACGCGATTGATGGAGAACTTCTTGCCTTGGGGCCACTGAATGGAAATGAGGTCAGACGGCAATCGCCTCAAGTCTTCCAGCATTTCTAGACAATCAGCCGGACTCGAAAACTGAGCCTCCGGGTCGCGCAAACTTGGAACTCTCGCGGTCACTGTGGCAAAGTTTTCCAGCTCCTTCTCCAGGTCTCGCGACACCTCCACATTGATCCCATCGATGCAGCTCGCGAGATATCGCTCCCCTTCGCCCGGCCAGAAAAACGGCCCACTCGGCCCCATCGGTTCGACCCCGATCTCGGCTCTCAAGCCTTGTCTCTGGGGGTACAAGCGCGCCTTCAACCGATCGTCGGCCGTGACCGTCTTGACCGCTCCCTGTAGGGAAAGGCAACTCTCCACCGAGAGTCCCTCCTGGCTGACCGCGGCCAGAATGCTCTGAATCCTCTCGCTCTCAGAGAGAGGGATCACGACACCTTCTCGAGGTAGGATATTGGCGAATCCATCGGCGCTTCGGTCAAAAACGACCAACTGATACCGGTTGTTAGAGATCTTGAGAATCCCGAAATTCTCCAACTCATTCGTCCGTGGCATGACCTGCATATAGAGGGCATCATCGCGCTCGGTCACCACGATTCGAGGACTGCCGAGAGTCAACTCTAGGGGACGTCCACTCGGATCGAAAAGCCTGGGGTGTTCAACCAAGGCCATGAGCACAGCCGATTGCGACTGGCGACTGAATTGGGATCGCTCGCGAAGCGCCATGGCACTGAGGACCTTGCGGTCGAGGTCGTCGAGCACGTGGTCTCCCTGATAAGGGAGCTCTTGAACTTGGGTGTTCCGCCCTTTGGTCCAGCGTCCGCTCTTGGCCCGCTTTTGGACCTTCGCTGTCACAGTAAAGCGTGTGGACTCGAGATTCACGGTCCAGGCCACTCGCTCTTCCGGCGTATCCGCCTTGCTGGCTTGAGTATGAGCTTTCCAATTTTCCAACTGGGTGAGCGTCGCCTCCCACAACTTCGTGGGTTTGAGCAACTGCAAGAATGGAGTGAGTTCATCCCCACTCCCAATAAGATGGCGATACAACGCTTCCAACTCGCTTGAGAGCACCGTGTATCCGGCTTCCTCATAACGAGTGGCCAGACTGAAGATCCGTCCAGGCTCCAAGTGAGACTCAAAGCCCGCCCAATAGAGGAGCAGAAACTGAAAGAACTGCATAATGGGAGGGTAGCCTTGCTGGTCCAGTTGGCGAGTCAGAATCCGACACGGCTCTGTTTGCCTTCCCGTTCGAACATCCCAAAACCACAACAGCAAGGGATGCAAACTGCGATCACCGTGAGTCAGGCGCTCTTCGACAAGAGCGAAAGCGTTCTGCGCATAGCAGCCCACCACATAGATGAACTCCTGGGTCGCAAAGTCGAAAGACTTAGGTGTCGGTTCAGCGAGAAGATGGCTCTTGAGTCCCTCCACTCCAGTGAGATCACCTTGCAGAATTTGCGAGCAGGCCTTGACCACAAGGTCCTCTTTTAGGGCGGGCTGGTCCTGGCCCCTCAACAGAAGTTGATGCAACCAAAGCCGGTGACTCGACGAAGCCATGCAGTCCGAGGCGTGGGCATCGAGCCACTCAAACAGAAAATCGGCTTCTTTGGCTTGACTGATACTCAGCAGCAAGCCCTTGTCTACCACATCTGCAGCAACGTGATCGGGGAAAAAGTCGAGCGGTGCGCGGCTGCAAATCCCCTCCAGGAGGGCATCGGTTATGGACTGCTCTGAATCTGACGGAGGTTGATAGCAGGGATACTCGCTGTCTTGTGAGAGGATGCGCTTGAGTCGCTCCTCTTGCCCTTGGTAGAGCGCACGACGGGCTCGAACCAGGCTGCTCTCGGAAGGTCTGGGATACTTTCCCGAGGCTGCCGTCTCACACTGCTGAGCCGCCCTCCCGGCTTTGGCCGAATGGGTAGAAACCTCTTCGGCGATATCACCAGCGAGTCGAAACTTTCCACCGCGTCGTTCCAAAAAGCCGTTATTGGCCAACTCCGACACCAGGCTGTCTAAGCGAGGGGAAGCCTTGTCGATGCTCTCGAGATAGTCGCGAAATTGTTCGGCGATCTCGTTCTTGGAAAGCGGTCGCCCAACAAACGACAGATACTCCAACAGCAGTTGGGTCTGCAAGTCTAAATCAAAAAATCTTGAAATTCGATCAGTAGGTCTACTCATTTTTTTATATCTTGACCTTGAAAAGTCTCTTTTTCTTCGCGAGATAGGTCACTGCCCGACCCACAAAACTATATGGTATCTGACGACAAAGGTAGTTCAATTCTCCAACTAAGAACAGCTTGTATTGGGCTCGCGAGAGAGCCACGTTCACAAGCTGAGCCGCCGCCCCCCGTTCATCACGAAGGAGCGTCCCTGGACCAAAAGCCTCACCATCAACCAGATCTACTATCACGACAGCCCGTTCTTTCCCCTGGTACCTGTGTACCGTATCACATTCTACGAACTGTCTCATATCATCGGACAAAAGCTTCCGTAAGGCGCGCACTTGTTGACGATATGGTGTGATGATAGCCACCTCTTCAAAACCGCCATCGATTGCCCTTTGTGCCAGCTTCAAACAGACCTGAGCACTCTGCTCGTTGAAGCGGCTGCCCTCACCTGGCAATTTTTGACAAACCGAAGTCCCTTGCAGGTCGAACCCCGCAACGGCACCGCCCTCCAAAGGATCTCGACGGGTCCACTCGGCAAACTCCTCGCTCGCCCGAGCGCTCTTGAGTTGGTCGTCGTAGGCTAGGTGTGAGACCAACTCACCGATCTCGGGGTGCATCCGGTACTGCAAGTCGAGCATCGCCCGGGGGACCTCTCCTACTTCGAAGATATTTCGTCCTAGAGAGTGGCGCACGAAGGTGTCTCGACTGGTTAAGATGCTGGGCAACTGTCGTGGGTCCCCAACCGCCACGGTGCGTTTTTCGGCCCGGGTACAGGCTACAAAAAAAGCTGGCAAGATAGCCATGCCGGCCTCTTCCACGATGACATTGTCGAAGGTCTGGGCCTCCATCCAGCGGCTCGTTGTCAGGTTGGCCAAAGTCGAAAGAATGATGGTTGCTCGGCTTACAGTCTGCTGTTGACGGTCGGCGAGAGCGTCACGGAAATCGGCGATCCGATTCCCGTAGGAGGCGCGAAGCCGCCCTAGCCGGTCCATGTGCAACTCCAACAACTCGCATTGTCGCGAGGCTGCCATTCGACTCCACCGCGCCCCCCGCTCCTCACCGAACATCTCTTGCAACCAGGCCAAGGGCAAGCCCTGAGGTGCCGGGGATTCAAAGAGAGTGAGTTGCTCGCTCGGACCTGTCGAAACCTGGAGCCCCCTGAGCGGCTCCTTGATCTGCTCCATTCTCTCGCGAACAACAGCCAGTCGCGACTCCGCCTTTTCCCAGCGCACCCGAAGCTCATCGTTGAGCCTGCGCGTCACCTGACGAAGTTGGCAGTGCCGATGCTCCGGCAAGGTCCTACCCAGTCGTAGAACTCTCCCATCCTCAACCAGTCTCTGCAGCCCTTCTCGCTTCAGAAGCCCCTGCAAGACTTGGTCTAGTGCGGCGTGGGTATTGGAGGTCAGAAGAATTCTCTCACCTCGCTCCACCAACTCCGTGACCAAGACCGCAAGCGTTGTCGTCTTACCGGTACCCGGTGGACCCCAAATGCGACTCGCGCTGTGGCTCAAGCAGGTGTTGATGGCCAAATCTTGGCTCTCATTGAGCGAGGGGGAATGGAACGGTGTGCTGCCGATGCCGTGAGCCTCCATCACGCCCAAAGATTGCAGAGCCGCCTCTACCTGACGCTCCGTGGCCGAGGTTTTGAGCTCTTCGAGTTGACTCTGCAAACGCTCGAAAAGAAACCAAGGCGACAGTGAGAGCCGATACTCCGACTCCTTCATGGGGGTGTCACAGGTTAGGACCACCTCCCTGTCATCCACCTGGGCGATGCGAACCTCGCTCTCGGCTTGCGAGTCCGAAATCAATGTTCCACTGCTGCCGACCGCGAGCTGCTCACTCTGGCGATCGGCGAGAAAGCTCGCGCGATAGCGTCCTTTCTTGGATTCTAAAGGTTCCAAAAGAGACACTCGAACATCAGTCCTGTGCGCTCTTTCCTTTTGGGCCTCAAGCTCGCGATAGAGACCTTCTCGAAAGACTTCTAAGGACTCCAGAAAGCGTGAATCGGTCCCCGCAAGGGCGGTCGATTCTTTGATGATGTCCGTCGTCACGCGCAGGCGTTCGTGACAACAGGGGAATTGACCCGCAACATGGCCCCAACCTGTCTCTTGGCCCAGGTAGTTTTGGCGCTGTCCAAAAGACTGAACCGGTGGACAAAACTCTCTCTCCTGGCCCCCCCTTGAAAGCTCGCGTAGCTCTCTCAACAATGGCGCTGGTCTTCACTCTCGCTGCCTTTCACGGATTCGGCCCGCTCATTCTTTTGGGACCAGGCCTACTGGCCCTAGCCCTCAAGAGAGTCCCCCCAGGCAAGTCTCTCCTCTTCAGCGCCCTTTGGGGCTCCCTCTTTGCCGCCGTGTTCTACTCCTGGTCCCTGAGCTACGGCTGGCTCCCTTGGCTTGGATTGATAGTCGCCCGTGGTCTACCCTGGATAGCCTTTGGCTTGCCCGAAATAGCCCTGTCCAAGTGGAAGGTCACCGTTCCCCTGCTGAAAGAAGCCTTGGCCACAGGGTTGGGGTTGGCTCTGGTATCGTGGCTTCTCATCGCCGGACCCACCGGCAACGACTGGGAGACGCCGATCGCTGCTTTGGCAGAATGGCCTTGGTGTCTCGCCTGTCTACCTTTCTTGGGCTTAGCGGGCAGCGGGTTTCTGATCGGCTTCATCTCTCGCTCGCTTCTCTCAGGATCGAAAAGCGGGATTGTCACCGGACTCTCGGTGCTCGTGCTCTCAGCGGGAACGAGTGCCTTTCTGTTTTTGACACGAACACCTGATACGATCCTACCCAAGCTCTCAGTAGCCTTGGTCCAGACCTCTTGGGAACAGGACAAAAAATGGGACGAGTCGAGTCGAGAACAAGCCAAGGAGCAACTCTTTCAACTGACCACGGAGGCTGCGGCTGAGTCCACCGCCCTCTCAGAGACTCAACTCGTGATCTGGCCGGAAACAGCCTGGCCACACCAGGGCATGCGCAAGCGGCCCTCAGACACGCGCTCCATCGGCCGCTTGGCCCGACGCCTCAAAATAGAACTGCTGGCCTCCTCCATAGAGAGCGCTCCCAGCGGAGAGTGGATCAACTCCGTCAGCCAGGTCATGCCCACGGGTCGGTTCGCCAACGAATACCAGAAACACCGCCTCGCCCCTTTTGCCGAGTACCTCCCGTTGCCCCAAGAATGGGCTCGGTCGATCCGTCAATTCCGGCCCTTCGACCAGATCGGAAAGTTCGTAGCCGGTGACCAGGATGTGGTCCTAGAGCACAACGGTCTCCGCTACGCGGTCTTGGTCTGCTTTGAATCCATGGTTCCTCAGCCGTCTGCCGAGTTGGCTCCCGAAGTCGACTTCTTCGTCGTTGTGACAAACGACGCCCCTCTGATCCAGCAGGCCCCCAAACGAGCCCACTTTCGCTCAGCCATTCTCCGGGCGGCCCAGAGCCAAAAGACCATCGTTCAGGTGGCCAACAATGGGGTCTCTGGGATCATTGACTCCCACGGTGTCATCCTGCGAAGAACCGATCCTGGATTCGAAGGCGTGGTGCTCTGGCTCGCCTCTCGATCTGCCCCCTAAAGGGCCTGGAGAGCCACCGAAATATTGTCGTTCTCGGGGATTTGCAGTTTCAGTGCGAAATTCCTAAAACCCACAGACTGGATCCTGAGATCGTAGATACCTTCGACCAATTCAAACTTTCCGGATGGCTTTCCAGGCTCGAAGGTCTCTGTGATATCGTTGGGCCCTTCAAAAGTGACCTTGATGGCCTGATCCGGGACATTGAGAACCTTGACCTCAAAAGTGTGTGTTTGTCGACTCTTTTCCGGCGAAGCCGACTGGGAGACAGACGGGCTCGCTGTGGCCTGAGTTGAGCCCTGAGAACCTTGGCAGCCACACAGCAGCAACGAGAGGGAAAGAGGTATAACAAATGCTAGCAAAGGTCTTTTCATGACCTTAAATTCTCCCACCCCGGCGGCTTCCCTCGGGTCCCGAGGGCAGTCTAGTGACTGGCCACAAGGATCGAGCCAACGACCGCCAAGGATATCCCGATCAACTTGCGCGGGGTGAGCCTCTCCTTGAGCACAAGCCAGGCCAGCAGCACGACAAAAACGGTGGACATCTGGTTGAAGACAGCGGCTCTGCCAGCCTTCGTGTAGACGAAGCCGCTGGCCCAACACATGGTCGCCAAGTAGGGGCCCAGTATGCTCATGGGCACGCTCCACTTCCAAATATCCTTGCGTCGAAACCCCTCCCACAGCCCTCTCCTGTCTTTTCCGAGCAGACC
>CAZVVF010000128.1:0-8562 GCA_964630575.1 uncultured Burkholderiales bacterium
AGAACGTCCAACTGCTCCCTGGCTCGATACTCTCGGCTATAGTTGGCAACAGCAACGCTAGCGGCGAGGAGGCCTGGGAGGCGGCACGGATGGCCGGTCTTGAGCACGACCTCAAGGCCTTGCCGATGGGTTTGCAAACCTGGATCAGTGAAGGTGGTGGGACGCTTTCGGGAGGCCAAAAGCAGCGACTCACCATTGCGCGTGCCATCGTGAGCAAACCCAAAATCTTGATCCTCGATGAAGCCACCAGCGCCTTGGACAACGAGTCTCAAGCCACCGTGACAGACAGTTTGTCCCAATTGTCGGCAACCCGAATCGTGATCGCTCATCGACTCAGCACCATTCGTGATGCGGACCGAATTCTGGTCATAGAAAACGGTGTCGTTGCTCAACAGGGAAGCTTTGATGAACTCGCAGAGCAACCAGGAACCTTCCGGGAATTAGTACAACGGCAGGTCTTTGCCTAAGAGAGGAACCCATGGAGTATTTTCACCCCGATAAACTTCTATCACCAGTGCAATGGAAGAGCTTTCTTCGAGAGACTTGGGAGAAGAAGCATCTCTATCTAGCCGGGCGAGGCGAGGGCTATTACGACGCCCTGTTCCGCAAGGAAGATGTCGATGCTTTGATTCCTCTGGCTGTTGGAGAGCGCGGCGTTCGATTGGCCAACGATGGACAAAAGAGTGTTGTTCCCAACGACGCGGCCTCGCTCTACCGGGCTTACCAGCAAGGCTCCACCGTGGTGATCAATCGACTGCACCGACTGTGGAGACCCGTGAACCTGTTCGCGCTGGCTCTAGAGGAGATGCTCCACCACCCGCCTGGGGTCAATATGTATCTCACCCCTCCTGGTTCGACTGGATTCGGGGCTCACTACGACACTCACGATGTCTTCATTGTTCAGATCGCAGGCCGAAAGCAATGGGACCTCTACGGAGTGCATTTCGAGCTTCCCCTAGAGGGACAGAAGGTTCCATTGGCCGAGGACCTTGGAGCTCCCGAAGAGACCCTGGAACTCGAGCCTGGCGCCATGCTCTATCTGCCCCGAGGACTGGTCCATCAGGCTCGTACAACCGCTGATAGCTCCTCGCTGCACCTCACCGTTGGGGTCCACACCTTCCGGTGGGGCGATCTTCTCGATGAGGTGCTCCATCAAGCGCGTCATGAGCAGCTGGACTTGAGGCGCTCTCTACCGCCTGGGTTTCTGAATAGAGACCCTAGTGAATTCAGCCAGCATCTCGGTGAACTGATTCAGAATTTCGCCCAGACGGCCAAGCAGGGGCCGGCCATCAGTCGTTTGGCTGACAGAATGTTCAGTCGGGCCCCGGCTCCTATCGATCGGCATTTTAGCGTGCTCGACGAGCTCAAAGACCTGAAGCCTACGACGCTGCTACGAAAGAGAGTGGGTAGCCTTTTCTATTTTTATGAAGAGGGAGACCACTTGGTCTTGACCTTCGCTCAGGGCACCATAGTGCTACCCAAACGGATCCGAAAGGCGGTCGAGTTCATCTTGAAGTCGGAGTGGTTCTCGGTGGCGTCGATCCCCCAGCTGGATTCCTCAGGGCAGGTGGTGCTGGCCAAGAAACTCATGAGAGAGGGCTTTTTGACACTGGCCTAGTGTGTCACAAATTCCGCTTTCGATTTCCCAAATCGTTGCCCTGAAGTTAGACTGCAGGCATGCGAATGAATGTTCTTTTTCTCTTCGTGCTCTTGCTCTCGCTCGGCGGAGTAGGTGCTGAGCCCTATGAGTTGGACGTTGAGCACTACTCCGTTCCCATTCAGGAAAAGCCGAGCGCAGAGATTCAAGGGCCGATGTCCGACGACAGCGGAGCCGAAGGCGACCCCGATTATTATCGGCGCCATGAGGAGCCGACTGTGCACCCCAAAGAGCCTCGCTCGGCCTCGGCACCGAACTGTTCAGTCTATCGCGAAACCCCTGAGTCTATCCGCTCTCGTCTCTGGCCAAAGAGAAAGCTCGAAGATGAGTACTTCGAACCTGTGGATGTCACGATCTTAGCGGTTCAACTCTACGACCACTACAAGGGGCGTTATCGCGCGGTGCGCCGAGTTGAGTCCTGGGTCTATCGGCGGTCCTATTACCAGCACATCATTCATTGCAACCGTGCCAAGTACGCGTCTTTTGATGTGACCCTCTACGACTTGGAAAAGGGTGACCGCTTTGAGACGAGAGTGACCTGGGACGATGGCTCTCACCGAAGCATCGACCACACCCTTGGCAACGCACCTCAACTGAAGTTCTACATCGATGAGCCAGGATACTTGGAGTATTAGGGCGCGAAGAACGCCAGAGAGAGCAACCCGGTAGCGAGAAAGGCGTTTTCTTTTTCTAGAGTCGCTGTGAGGTCTGTTCGATTAGAGGGACCGGCCCCCAACTGCTGAGCGACTCCGTTCTCGCCTCGCGTTGGAGTGTCGCTGTCGGTGATTCTCCAAACTGTCTGTGGTAGTGCTTTGCAAAACGGCTCATGTGCCAGAATCCGGCCTCCGTGGCCACCGCCGAGACGACTCCCTTGGCGGGCTTGCTGAACAGCAACCGACTCCTGACTCGATTCAATCTCAGAATGAGGTGGTAGGCGGCGGGACTGATATCGTAGCACTTCGTGAAGTGATCTCGGAGCGTTCTTTCCGAAATGCTCAAATCCTGACACAGCGTCGTGATGCAGAGGGAGCGGTCGTTCTTCTGATGCATTATCTTGTGGACCGCTGTGGCGGTGGATTCGCCGAGTTGGCCCCCGACATCAGAGTCCTTCTCTGAGGCGTTCAGGGCGTGGAGAGTCCTGCGGATAAGCTCGTTTTCGAACCAGGTGACCCAGTCGGCGTCGAGTCCTCGGGGGGATTGGGCCATGTCAAGAAAGTCTGCAATGTGGGTCCTCAGTTCGGCCATTGGGCCGGGCAGGACGGCCTGAACGGGCGGTGTCTCGGCGAAACTCGACGCTTCTAGCCCGAGGGTCTTGGCCACCTCGTAGTAGCGCTCAAAGGATAGAAGAAAGACCCAAGCTTCGTGATTGGCTTTGCTCCTATGTCTGAGGCCGTGAGGCCCCTTCCCGAACGCGAGCGAGTCTGCTGGAACGATCTGGTTGTGCCAATAGTCGGGACTCCCCTGCGAGAGCGCAACCAGAGCGTAGCCTGGGGGAATATCGGCTTCTCCTTCGAGGCTGAGGTTCAACCTTGAGCGCCAGAAGATACCGTGGGGCAGGCCGCAGCCGAAGAAATCCCCCTGGAACTGACCGCGGCCCAACTGCCGATAAGAAAAATCCAGAAGAGGGTGGCAATCAGACATCTCTTGGAGTTCGGAGAACGACTCCTGAAAGATGGGCCACTGGTCGTCGGATCCTTTGTCTCGCACCTGGTCCTTCCTACTCTGCCGAATTCGGATAGGTCTTCCAGAGTCACCGATGTAGTCCTCGTTTACTGTTTGAATACGATATCGATCCGCTCTGGCTAAGGTCGGCTAGTCGTTCGCTGTCTTGTGATACACGTCAACAGATGTCACCTGAGGCTCCTATGCGGGGAACTCAGTAAGGTCTGAAAGGAAATCGAAGAATGAAGTTTACCAAGCTTGTCCCCAAATTGCGGGTGACTAACAAGGCGGTAGCACTCACCTGGATGTTGCTATTCGCCCTCTTATCGCTGGTCCCGGCCGCGGCCCAGGAAACGACCGGGAAGGTGGGCTCTCCCGGCGCCACGACTACCATCAAAGGGGACCAACTCCCTGCCCCCAACCCACCGTTTGAGGGTGTCATCAAACACGATGCCCTCAACTCCAAGCCCTGGTGGGCCCCGAGTATCGTCCCCCCCAAAAAGGCTCCCAACATCCTCTTGATCATCACCGATGATGCTGGATTCGGAATCCCGAGCACCTTCGGCGGGGTCATCCCGACCCCCACCATGGACCGACTCGCTCAGAACGGTCTGACCTATAACAACATTTACTCCACGGCGCTTTGCTCACCGACCCGAGCCGCCCTGATTACGGGACGGAATCACCACTCAGCAGGTTTCGGTGTGATCTCCGAGCAGTCCACCGGGTTTCCCGGCTACAACAGTATCATCAACGAGGACAAGGCGACCATCGGGCGGATTCTGCTCGACAACGGCTACGCCACCGCGTGGTTTGGTAAAGACCACAACACTCCAGCCTTCGCAGCCAGCCAGGTCGGGCCTTTTGACCAGTGGCCAACCGGACTGGGTTTTGAGTATTTCTACGGTTTCGTGGGTGGGGATGCCAACCAGTGGCAGCCCAACCTTTTCCGCAACACCACCCAGATCTATCCCTTTCAGGGCAAGCCTGGGTGGAACCTGATCACGGGCATGGCCGATGACTGTATCGCCTACATGCATCGGATCAACCAGATTCAACCCGACAAGCCTTTCTTTATCAAATACGCTCCCGGCGCCACCCACGCGCCTCACCACCCTACCAAAGAGTGGGTCGATAAGATCAGCAAGATGCACCTCTTCGACGACGGATGGAACGAGTTGCGCAAAACCATATTCGAAAACCAGAAGCGTCTCGGGGTGATTCCTGCCGACACCGTTCTCGAACCTTGGCCTACCGATGTCATCAAGAATTGGGATGACTGCACGGCCGAAGAAAAGAAGCTCTACATAAAGCAGGTAGAGATCTTCGCAGCCTACGCGGCCTACAACGACCATGAGATCGGCCGTGTCATCAAGACCGTCGAGGAGATGGGTAAGCTCGACGATACCATTATCATCTACATCAACGGCGACAACGGTACCAGCGCCGAAGGCGGACCGCTAGGAACGCCCAATGAAGTGGCTTTCTTCAACGGCATTTCTGTGCCGGTGGACGTGCAGATGAAGTGGTACGACGTATGGGGTACGGAAGAGACCTACAACCACATGTCAGCGGGTTGGTCATGGGCCTTCGACACGCCCTTCACCTGGTTCAAGCAGAACGCCTCAAAACTCGGCGGTATTCGCCAGGGGATGGTGGTCTCGTGGCCAGCGGTCATCAAGGACAAGGGCGGAATGAGAAGTCAGTTCTGTCACATCATCGATGTCGTACCGACCCTTCTCGAAGTTTCCGGCATCCCGGCTCCCAAAACGGTTGACGGTGTCAAGCAGGCTCCCATCGAGGGGACCAGCTTCGCCTACACCTTCGCTACCGAGAACGCTGAAGCCGAATCGCGCCATAAGATTCAGTACTTCGAAATGATGGGCCAGTGGGCTCTCTACAACGATGGGTGGCTCCTCAGCACCCAGGTGAATCGTGCCCCATGGGATGCCTATGGTGTGGCCAATCCAGACCCTTTGAACAACCAGGTTCTGGAACTCTACGACCTCAACACGGACTTCAGTCAATCGAACAACATCGCCAAGAAGCACCCTGAAAAGGTCAAGGAGATGAAGAAGATGTTCATCGCCGAAGCGGAAAAATATCAGGTTTTTCCCTTGGACGCCTCGGTGGCAGCGCGGATCATCGCGCCGCGTCCGAACATCACAGCCGGTCGCAGTGAGTTTGTCTACACCACCCCTATGGTAGGCTTGCCCCAAGGCGACTCGCCACTCCTGCTCGATACCAGTTACACCATCACCGCCGACATCGAAGTGCCCACCGGTGGTGCTGAGGGAATGATGCTCACCTCAGGCGGTCGCTTCGCTGGTTACGGTTTCTATCTGCTCAAGGGCAAACCCGTGTTCCTTTGGAACCTGGTCGACCTGGAGCGGATCAAATGGGAGGGCCCCGAGGCCTTGGCTCCCGGCAAGCACACCATTGAGTTCGATTTCGAATACGACGGCCTCGGTGTCGGCACGCTCGAGTACAACAGCATGAGTGGTCTGGCCCGTGGGGGTACGGGAACTCTGAAGGTCGACGGAAAGGTTGTCGACACCAAGAAGATGGCCAAGACTTTGCCTGTGATCTTGCAGTGGGACGAGAGTTTCGACATCGGTTCCGACACTCTCACCGGAGTCAACGACGCCGACTACAAACCGCCTTTCACCTTCACCGGCAAGCTGAATAAGCTCAAAGTCGCCATCGACCGTCCAGAGCTCTCGCCTGCGGACATCAAGAAGCTGAAGGAAGCTATGCGGAACAACAAGGCTAGCGAATAGAGAATCTCTTTGGCTAGAGCCTAACCGGGCGGCCGGGACAGGAGCGAGGATTCGCGCTTGGTCCGGTCGCCTTTTTTGTTCTCTGGCCGAGGCGCTCTCCCAAGGGCCGTATCGCGCTTCGGGGAGGTGTCTGGGACCGACTCCGAAGAACACCCCCAGAGTGACTCTCTATCAGTTTCTCGCCGGCTCGATCTTGTTGCTCTCGGTGCTGGCCTTAGCGCTCGCCTTTGCTAGCCTCTTGAGCCCGGCGGTCGCTCTTGGGCTCTATCTGCTGTTGGCACTTTTCTGTGCGGCTCTGTGGCTTAGGGCTGGGAGGGGGCGGTGCACAGGACAAGCCACAACGGGACTGATTTTTCTCCTGTTCTTTCCTTGTCTCGGTTTGCCAGCGTCGGCTTTTCTGCTCCTTTACACCCTCTCTTATCCTCCACCGGAAGATGGACGGTCGGAACTAGGCGATGACGACAAAAGGCTTTTTGATATACGGGACCGCCTCATGAGGCCGTCCCCACAGGCGGCGGGTGAGGAGTCCTTTTTGCCGGCCGTTACCATGCTTGGGAGCCCGGACCTGGAGGACAGGCGGAGCGCTATTGAGGTTCTTGCTCGAATCGGCGGGCCCGAACAGATCGCTCACCTACGCAAATGCCTCGATGACCCCGAACGGGAAGTCTATCAGCTCGCCCACGCAAAACTCACGGCGCTTCACGAGCGTTATACCAACGCGATAGACTTGGCTCAGCAGCGTTCCCAGGAAGAGGAGCTCGATGGCGTTGTTCTGTATTTGCACAGCGGGCTGCTCGGCGAGGCGAGCAAACTTTTTTACCGTCATAAAGCTATCACCTTGGCCGGCAAACTTCTGCTGGAAAGCCCTCAAGACTCTCAACTGCTCTCGCTGTTGGGTGAACTCTACCTAGAGGACCAGAAATATCGAGAGGCCGCTTTGGCCTTTGAGACCTCGTTGGGTTTGGAGGACTCCATTGAGGCCCGCTGGGGGCTCGTTAGACTCTGCTACCAACAGCGTGACTACGAGGCGTTTTTGACGCATCTCAGGGAGATGAAGGGCCTGGCCTCGGCCACCGTCCCAGGCACTCGAGCGATAGTCGAGGCCGTGACTTGGTGGTTCGGCGAGGCAGAATCTGCGGCGGTCCAGGGGTGATCGATGTGGTGCTCATACTGGAGGGCACTTATCCCTTTGTCAGCGGGGGAGTCTCCTCTTGGGTTCACGCGTTGATCACCGGAATGCCTGACCTCAGTTTTGGGATCATCTATCTGTCCGAGTCCTACAAAGAGGACCGCCCCTACAAGTTCCAACTACCAGAAAATGTGGTCTGTTTGATGGAGGTCAGCGTTTTTGACCTGGTCTCACTGCCACCGGACAAGGGGGCTGACCCCCAAGACTCTTGGCGCTCGTTTGCCAACCTTGCTGATGGACTCCAGCGAGGCTCCATCGATGATTTTGAGGATCATTTCCAGTATCTCGGCTTCGGTGGAAAGCGGGGAGCGACCATCGCGGAGCTCGGCACTTCGCGCCGTTCCTGGAACGTGCTCACGGAAATGTATCACATGAGGGCGAACCATACGTCTTTCATCGACTTCTTTTGGACCTGGCGTGGTGCTCTGGCCTCGTTTCTTCAATTGATGTTGGTAAAGCCGATTCCGGCTCGTTGCTACCACGCTGTGAGTACGGGTTGGGCGGGCTTAGTGGCAACGAACATGCGTCGCCTTTCGGGGCAGCCCATGTTTCTGACTGAGCACGGCATCTATACTAACGAACGCAAGATAGAGATCCTTCAGGCGCAGTGGCTTCAGTCTCACGATGCCAAGCTTTCACTCCGACAGGATTTGAGCTTTCTGAAACGCTTTTGGATCAATCTTTTTTTGGCTCTGGGCAAACTGGCTTACGAGAACGCCGATAGGATATTCACCCTCTATGAGGGCAACCGTGACCTTCAGGTCGAGTACGGGGCCGACCCTGCGACGATTGAGCTCGTGCCCAACGGTGTGAGGATAAAAAACTTGGAATCCGAACGAGTCTCACTGCTGGAGCGGGAGTTCCCTCGTATCGGGTTTGTGGGAAGGATCGTGCCGATCAAAGATGTGAAGACTTTGATCCTCGCCTTTCGCAACGTCTTGGCCAAGATACCGGATGCTCGTCTGGAGATTTTAGGTCCGACCGAAGAGGACCCCGAATACTACCAGGAGTGTCAAACCTTGGTGAGGCTCCTGGCTCTCGATGATCAGGTCTGTTTTCACGGGCGAGTCGACGTGAGGGAATGGTTTCCCAAACTCGATGTTCAGGTCTTGACCTCCATTAGCGAGGGGCAACCTCTGGTGATCCTGGAAGGCTACTGCAGTGGGCTCCCGTGCGTGGCTTCCGACGTTGGGTCTTGTCGCGAACTCTTGTTGGGTCGAACCTTAGAAGACCAGGAACTCGGGCCTGCAGGGATCGTCACTGGGGTTGGCAAT
>CAZVVF010000129.1:0-8552 GCA_964630575.1 uncultured Burkholderiales bacterium
CTACACCGCTCACACACTCTCCGGTTCAAAGCTCACGGTCAAGACCAGCAATCGCCCCTTAACCTTGGACTTCTATGTCGATGGTGTGATTCGAGTCAACGTCGGACAGAGCCGACCGATCCCTCTACAACTCACCCCTCTGCGGGAACAGCCGATAGAGCTCGAAGAGTCCGAAGAGGCTCTTGTGGCACGATTTCCCACCGGTCGGGTGAAGATCACAAAAGCACCAGTCCGTCTCCAGGTCTTTAGAAAGGACGGGAGTGTCGTCACCTCCGACGATCCAGCTTTTGGACACGGGTGGAGTGGCAACGAGGTTCGTTGCTGGAAGATTCTGCAAGCGGACCACAGCTTCTATGGCCTGGGCGAAAAGAGCGGACAGGTGAACAAGCGCGGACAGTTCTTCAGCAACTGGAACGCTGACACCCCAGCCTATCGAAACGACTCAGACCCTCTCTATTGCGGTATTCCATTCTTCTCAGGCATTCAAGGGAATAAAGCCTTTGGAATCTTCTTCGCCAACAGTACCCGATCCACTTACAACCTTGGCGCTGGGAACAAAAGACTCTACAGCTTTGGCGCTGACGGTGGCTCCATGACTTACTACATATTCTGCGGGCCCAGTATGAAGCAGGTCATTGAGAGTTACAGCGAACTCACCGGACGCATGCCTATGCCCCCCAAATGGTCCCTGGGCTACCAGCAGTGCCGGTGGAGCTACTTTCCCGAATACGAAGTTCGCGACATCGCTCGAGAGTTTCGCCAGCGAAAAATACCGGCAGACGTGCTCTACTTCGACATCCATTACATGGACGCGTACAAGGTCTTCACCTGGCACCGGGAGCGGTTCCCCAACCCCGTACAACTCCTCTCTGACCTCCACTCCGAAGGCTTCAAAACAGTTACCATCATCGATCCAGGGGTCAAGGTTGAGGCCGACTACGAGATGTACGAAGAGGGTGTAGCCAACGACTACTTCTTGAAATATTTGGACGGAGAACTCTTCCAAGGGCAGGTGTGGCCAGGCTGGTGCCATTTTCCCGATTTTCGCAAGTTCGCCACACGCGCTTGGTGGGGCAGCAAAAATGCCAAGCTTCGAGCCATGGGTGTCGACGGCTTCTGGAACGACATGAACGAGCCGGCTCTTTGGGGCAAGGAGATGCCCTTTGTGGTCGAAGGCATCAAGTCCCTACACAATGTTTTCGCACTCCTTATGGCTCAAGCCACCTTCGAGGGCCTGATCGACGATCAGCCAAACCTACGCCCCTTCCTAGTCACCAGGGCGGGATGGGCTGGGATACAGCGCTACGCCGCCGTATGGACTGGCGACAATTCGGCCTCCTACGACGACCTGGCCATGTCCATTCGAACCAACATTGGACTGGGCTTGTCCGGAGTTCCATTCGTGGGCTGCGATGTCGGCGGATTTATCGGAAAACCCGATCCCGAACTCTATCTTCGTTGGATGCAAGCCGCTTCGCTGTCACCCTTTATGCGGAGTCACACCGTCTATGACACCCCCGACCAAGAACCGTGGTCCTTTGGGGAAGAAACCGAGCGCCTGTGCCGTGAGGCCATCGAGCGCCGCTATCGATTGATGCCCCTTCTCTATGCTGAGCTGTACAGAGCGCACGAAACAGGTCTGCCGCTCTACCGACCGCTGTGGCTCAATTTCCCCGAGGACAACACCGCTCACGAAGCGGACTACCAGCACCAATTCATGATCGGAGAACAACTCCTGGCCGCCCCGGTCATCAACGCGGGACAACGATTTCAAAAAGTCTATCTGCCCGAGGGCCACTGGTTTGAGCCCGCCACCGGCGCCATCCACCAAGGAGGACGCCCCGTGCTGGTGGAAGCGCCGTTGAAGACCCTGCCCCTGTTCTATCGAGAAGGCTCCATCATCCCCACCAGAGAGGTTCAACAGTACGTCGACGAAGCGCCTCTAACCCAGTTGGACCTCACGGTTGTGCCGGGAGCGGACGGACGGTCAGAGGTGATCTTAGATGATGGTGTCACGCTGAATTCCCCCACAGAACGGCTCCTGTTCACTCAAACACAAGGAAAGAAACTTCAGATATCCCTTGGAAACGGCCCACGAGCCAGTCAATTGAAAGCCCTGCGAGTTCGGATCGCCGGTCTCAGCGCTCGCGCTCAAGTACGATTCCAGGGCCAAACTGTTGCTAGAGAGGGAGAATGGTTGAGATTGCCGGCCCAAGATGGAGAATTGAGTTGGTAGCCCAAATCTTGGGTCAGATGCCCCTCGCTGAATCTATGAGAAAGCCCTAAACTCTCAAGCATGGAAATCTGTCTGACCAATCGTCGTTTTCGAGGCCTATTCTGGGCCCAGTTCCTCGGTGCCCTCAACGACAATATGTTCAAGAATGCGCTGGTCATTCTGGTACTCTACCGAAGTTGGACAGTAGGGGGACTCAGTCCCGAAGAGTTTGCCGTCCTTGCTGGCGCCGTCTTTATCACTCCTTTTCTCCTCTTCTCAGCCTGGGGAGGGCAGCTTTCTGACGGGATGGACAAAGCCGTCCTGGTGCGGCGACTCAAGACCGTGGAGATCGCGATATCCTTGATTGCGGCGGTGGGTCTGTTTAGCCACAACGTCTCCATTATGCTACTCGCGCTTTTTGGCTTTGCCACTCAGTCGGCTCTCTTCGGGCCCGTCAAATACGCCATACTCCCGCAACTCTTGAAACCGCACGAACTTCTCGGCGGCAATGCAGCGGTGGAGTCGGGCACCAGCATGGCCATTCTCTTGGGAACCATGCTCGGTGGGGCCCTGGCCGCTCATCACCCTAGCTCGGTTGCCATCGCCTCCCTTGTCATCGCCGTATTGGGCCGCTTCTTTGCCATCTCCGTTCCCAGCGCTCCCCCCACCGAAGAGGCCAAAGCCGTGAGTTGGTTTCGAGCGAACTCTCAAGCCCTCAAGCTAACCTGGCAAACAGTGCCCATGTTGCTGACCGTTTTGGGGATCAGCTGGTTTTGGCTCTTCGGGAGCACGTGCCTTACCCTGATACCACTGTTGGGTCGCAACGTTCTCAACGGGAGCGAAGGCGTCACCACCTTCCTGCTCGCCGCCTTCTCGGTGGGTATCGGAGTCGGTTCTCAGGCCTGCGAAAAACTCTCCGGCGGCCGTATGGAGCTTGGCTGGGTGCCCATCGGTAGCCTGGGAATGACCCTCTTCGCGCTCGATTTCAGCCTTCTCGGTCTCGACCCAACCGTAAAGCGTAGCGCCCTCGATCTCGTACAATCCCCCCAGACCATAAGAATGCTGATCGATCTCACCGGCATCGCGGTGAGCGCCGGTCTCTTCATCGTTCCACTCTACACCTTCATTCAGAAGAGAAGCGCCGACGCCACGCGATCGAGGCTCATCTCAGGGAACAGCTTGTGGAACTCTGTCTTTATCATTCTCGGCACCGGAGTCATCTTCGTCTCATTGGGCCAAGGCGTGCCCCTTCCGAACCTTTTCTTCTACCTCGCCATCGCCAACATCTTGGTCGCCTTGGCCGCCTACCGCAAACTCCCGGAATTCACACTCCGACTTTGTGTCGTTATGATCTGCAAGGTCTTCTACAGCCTGCGAGTGCACAACGGTGACCGCATTCCCGACGAAGGCGCCTGCGTGATCGTGGCCAACCACGTGACCCTGGTGGACTGGCTGTTTCTGGCATCTGGAACCGACAGACCCGTGCGCTTTGTCATGTTTCACACCTACTACAACATGCCGGTGGTTCACTACATTTTTCGCGACGGCGGAGCTATCCCCATCGGTTCGGGACGCACTCATCCCGAACTGCTCAAACAGGCCTTTGAGAGCATTCACCAAGCCCTCCAAGATGGGGAAATGGTGATCATCTTTCCCGAGGGCAAGCTCACCGATGACGGTCAGGTCGACGTGTTCAAGAGCGGAGTCGAGAGAATCCTCGAACGCGATCCCGTCCCCGTGCTCCCCATCGCCCTCAAAGGTCTTTGGGGCACTCGCTGGTCGAAGTCCCCCGGTCGACGATTCCACTATAGACCCGCCATCGACATGGTTGTGGGGGAGATGACCTCACCCGATTCCGTCGACGCCAACAGCCTGCGTGACAAAGTTCTCGAACTGCTCGAAGACTGAGCCACAGCAAGGCTTCGGAGTGCTTTTTAAGCATGATTTCATGGTTTTTTGCTACTCTTGAGATGCGGCAGGAGACTCAAAACATGGAAACGCTTACACAACTACCCACACCTCGACAGTTGGCCCAAGCCGTGGCAGCGGCCAGTTCCTTCCAAAACCCCTTTGAGGACTCGAATCCTTTCGACTCGCTAGCCGCCTCCTACGATCTCCGCAACGCCGCTCAGAGCTACCGATTGATGCTGAACTCGCGTCAGAATCTGCTCAACACAAACTCTTCTCAAGCCTGGAATCAAAAACCGGTTGCCAGCTTTGCAAGCCCCTCTTGGAACCAATCCCGATTCCGATAATCCCGCAGATGTGGGTCGTTCATAAGGTAGGGTATATTCCGGAAATTCGTTTCCACTAAGCGCTCCATACAGGCCCGTACTGACGACTCGGCTTCCAGCATGGCAAACCCGGTCATAGAGACCCGAGCCGAGACTCTCGATGCCAGAAGGCGTGGTTCGTTGGTGTGCGTCCTCTGCTTGGCCTGATCGGGGTCATCGAGTGCTTGGGCCACGAACAACAGAGCCTCCAAGAGGAAGTCTTCGTATCCCCGAAGACGAATTTTCTCGTATTCCCGAGCCAAATAGCGCGAAAATCGAACCCCTTCGCTTTTCAGACCCAAAAACACATCGGACATGAGCACCAACGACAGTCCCACCGAATCCCCAGGTCGAAGCCTCAGGAGACTGTTGGCAACCTCCGAGGCCCGGCGTGCGTTGCCCTGCGACAGATACCCTAGGGAGACAGCCGATAGACACGCCGGCGAGCCCGGAAGGGTTTCGAGGAGCTTCTGAGCCCTCAATATTCCCTTTTCACACTCACCGTTCTGAATGTCAAAGTAGGCTCGCCAGATCGAGAGCTCAAGCTCCAGCGGGGCCACCCTGAAGGCCTCACGCCACTGAGAGTCAGCCTTAGCCCAGTCGGCTGCAAAGGGAGTGATGTAGCTCTTGGCCCGTGCCAAAAGACCCAGATAGCAACGGCTATCGGCACCTAAGCACTTCTCGATACAGGCCAGGGCCAGGGGCCGACAGACATCAAAGTCCCTTTGGGAGTAGCTGCTCCTCTGCAGGTAAAGGTTGGCCAACGTGCCTTCGATCCGACTCTGGCCTGGATGCTGAATGCTCATGGACTGAACGCCTTCTATCGCTCTTTCGAGAGCTTCCCGGTCACCGGCCCAGGTCTTCTCTCGAAGGAGCGCCAGCTTGGGCTCCCAATCGTTGACGCCTCGGCCAGGAGCGCCGGAAAAGTACTCATAGATGCGCTCTCCCATCCAGGCCACACTCTGGTCCTCGATCTCGAGCAGATCGTAGGACTGAATATCGAGGTGCTCACTCCAGGTCTGCTCCTTGCTCTGGACATCCACCAAGCTCAGATTGAGTCGAGTCCGCGAACCCGATTTGCGAAGTTGACTCGCCAGCACATAGTCCGCCCCGAGCTGCTGAGCCCGCTCTAGTGAGATGCTCGACTCCCCTTGATAGGCCAACGGTGAGAGCAGAGCCATCGCTGTGCTACCACCCAATCGCGTGTTGGCCGCGATGAAGAGATTCTCCGCGAGGTCCGAGAGATTGTCGCTGGCTGCAACAGGAGCAAAGAGGACGACCGGCCGATCGGCCTTGACCGTCAAGCTCGTGGTCACTTCCGATTCGGTACTGTCCTCATCTCGCATCGGTGCCGTCTCACCGATCAGAACCGACCTCATCTCCGAGGCGGATTGAAATCGGCTATCTGGGTCTTTCTCCAGTGCCTTGAGAATGACCTGACTCAGCCGAGTTTGGGGATATATCGGCTCCGTTTTCTTGTGCAGAAGGTTCTGGATAACCTCGGCCACCGTTCGCCCAGGGACGGCGTGCTCGCCCGTCAAGAGTTCATACATCACAGCCCCAACGGCAAAGAGGTCACTCCTGGTATCGGTGGCGTTTCCAGCGAACCTCTCAGGAGCGACAAAGCGAGGGGAACCCATAATCCCACTAGGCGCCGTGAGAGCTGTCCCTTCGGTGAATCTGGCCACACCAAAATCCAGGATCTTGATCACGCCATCAGTTCGCCGACGAATATTGGCAGGCTTTATGTCACGGTGAATGACGCCAACGGCATGAGCGGCCTGGAGCCCGTCTAAAAGCTGAGTGGCAATCTCGACGACCTCCTGTTCCGGTAGCTTCTTTCGTACCGACAGGATGTCCGAGAGGTCTTCACCCTCTACCAACTCCGCACAAATGTAGGGGATGTCCTCGAGAATACCGGCCTCAAAGACGGTGATGACATTGGGGTGGTTCAGCTTTGATATCACGCGACTCTCCCGCTCAAAACGAGCCGAAGCCAACGGGTCATTCTCTGAATCAGCCGCTAGAAATTTGAGCGCCACCGGCCTCTCAAGCCGCGTGTCGATGGCGTTCCAAACCTGTCCCATTCCCCCGGCTCCCAGCTTGGAGAGTAGGAGATAGGGCCCGAACCTGGATTGCTGAGTCAATCTCACGAGGAGCTGCTTCTCTACAGGGCCACCTTTCACATCCTCCGGGAGGCTACTCCTATGAGACCGGGAAGGGCAGGCCATGCGAACCGTTGTTTTAAGCCTTCTAACCCTGCTGCTGAGCTATCCCTGCCTCGCCGACCAAGTCATCGAGCACGGCGGACACAAGATCGTCAGTTTCGATCTCCCCCAATTGGAGTATCGAGCGACCAAAACCGGAAAAACAACGCGAACCTACTTTTCCAATCCCGTGGGCAACGGCAACCTCAAGCTGACCGTGACCACCAAAGGCTGGCTCTCGGAAGAGGAGGCCATAAAGCGCTATGAGGACGATAAGAAAAGGAAAAGGGCTAACCCCGAAACCAGGCTTCACGATTCCAAAGAGATTCCCGGAGCGATGAAAACTCTCTTCTACTCCATGAGCTCGCCCTATCGAGGGAAGGTCATCGTTGTGTACACGAAAGATTTCCGCTGTGAGCTCCTCATCACTGGGACCAACGATGCCGAAGATCAGATCAATCCTACCTACGAGCAGCTGGCTGAGAGCCTGAAGGTGATACCTCGAACCAAAATTGGAGACCTCAAGATCGGTGACTAGCCCCCCGGCGCAACCCCTCCAGCAGAAGAAACAGATCGTCTTTGACCTGCTGGTCAACGGTCTTTTGCCCTGGGGAGGATACGTCTTTCTGCAGAACCAGTATGGGTTTTCAGACTACCACGCGCTTCTGGCTGTCACCGTCATTCCCGGTTTCTTCGCCTTGGTGGGTATTGTGAGGAAAGGGCGGCCGGATCTGATCGCCTCGATCTCGTTGCTGACTATTCTGTTGAGCCTGGGTTTGGCGGCAGCCTCCGATGACACACGGGTCTTACAAATAAGGGAATCCTATATTACCGCGATCATGGGGGTTGTGTTCATCGTTTCCTCCATCGTCAAAAAGCCACTTCTGTGGCTGCTAGCGCGGCACCAGGCCAAGAGCGACGAGCATCGCGCGGTCCTGGACCACCCCAACCGAAAGAAGATGCTAGGAACCGTGAACGCCGTTTGGGGATGGAGTTTTATTCTGGAGTTCGCGGCCAAGCTCTGGATGATCGACAACTTGCCGATCTCCCGAGTGTTGGCCTTGAGTCCGATCATGTTTTACGGGGTGACGGCTGTCACGTTTGTTTGGACGCTATGGTGGTTGCGGAGGCAGATGCGAAAAAGCGATACCTTTTACGCCCGCGAGAACAAACGCTGAGCCTCAAGACTCCGTAGGCTCCACTGGCTTTGCCTTTTCCAAGGCGAGTTGCTGCTCGAAGACCTCGGCGAATCGCTCAATGTAGGAATCTGACACCTCGCCCAACGAATCCGAGAGGCTTCGAGTGAGCCCCGCGAGTTGCTCGCTCTCCTCCAACTCCAGAGCATCCACGGCTTGAGCCATCTCCTTTTCATCGGAGCCGGACTTCTTCACAAACTTCGCCGCGAACTCCGAAAAGGTGCCCTTGGCGCCCTCGAAGCCGTGCCGAATAGCCGTCTCGAGTGGTTTCACGCCGTGATTCTGGCAAGCCGCACGGGTCGCTCGTCGTAAACAATGGGCCTGGTCGAGGTCTTGTCCAGGTGCCCACAGATCCCGCTGCAGGGCCAACTTAAAGAGATAGGCTTGAGCCAGAGCGATTGTTGCCTGATCGACGGAGCGCTTGATCTCCAGAAAGAAAAAGACCTTTCGGAGCAGCCGCTTGATGGGATAGAGCGCCGCCGAGCCCAAACAGCCAAGGGCGCAGCACCCCCCGCTGTTCTTCTCTTGGGTAAGATGATATCGTTCATCCTTGGTCAGCTCCAAGCCCTCTCTTTCGGCCACCCGGGCAAAGAGATACTTTTCCAGATACACCTTGGTGATATCATCCAAGAATGGTACGGGAATAAGAGCTGAGGCTCCG
>CAZVVF010000130.1:0-2392 GCA_964630575.1 uncultured Burkholderiales bacterium
CTTGAGTTCCCGCGTTGGACCCGGTCACGTTCTCCTGAGTCTGCTCATTAGCGCCGATCACCGTCGCTGCCACTTGAGTTCCCGCGTTGGACCCGGTCACGTTCTCCTGAGTCTGCTCATTAGTACCGATCACCGTCGCTGCCACTTGAGTTCCCGCGTTGTCACCGTGAACATTGGTTTGAGTCTGGCGATTGGCTCCGACTTGGGCCAGGGCAACCTGAGTTCCCTCATTCGTTCCCGTCACGTTCTCTTGACGCTGCTCGTTGACTCCCACCACGGTCGCTGCGACCTGCCGTCCTTGATTGTGGCCGTGAGTATTCTCTTGAACCTGCACATTCTTTCCAGCCAAGGCCACAGCGGTCTGAGACTGCTGAGTCGTATGGTCGTGGTGAGTCTGATGCTGATGGTTGGTGAAAGGATTGAGGCTGATTTGTGGGAGCCGGTGCTGAGCGACCGGCGGTTGATACGACGGGAACAGGGGAGGGGCTGCCCCGTAGTGAGGGTTGTGGAAGCCCCGAGGCAGGTAAGGTTGCTCCACCGGATATCCATAGTTGTAAGCCATCTGGCCATTCATCGGTCCGTACTGCTGCCCCATATTGTGGCAACAACACGGGGCACTCGTGGCAAAAAGGTTGTCCAGCATGGAGCCGAACATCGAACCGATCAATCCGCCAAGCATCGCCCCAACAAAGGGAATCGGACACAAAATCTGTCCCAGAACCGAACCCACAAGACCGCCGATGAGACGCCCCATTCCTGGTCGTTTTGCCCCCAACGGAGAATTCGCTTGGAAGGGGACTCCATTGCTGCTAAAAGACCCTGGCGGCGAAAAGGGAGTTGGGAAACCGCACTGATAGGAATGGTTCGAGTAAACGTTCATATCACCATTTTTCCCTCAAACGAGAAAAAAATCTAGGGGTAAGTCAAGGTTGTTACATCAATGTCATATCTTTTTAATAAATCACCACTCAACAGTTGTGGGTAAAATGTTAATAAGTCGAATAACTGCAAAGGTCACAACTCCTAGGAGTTCGCGACTATTTCGTTGCGGAATCTGGGCCGCAGAACTCCGCAGTCCGTAACGCCAAGGCTTCAGGATCAGGTTTTTTGAAGTCGACGTCTCTCACATAAGCGAACATAAACGCCATAGCCGTTTGAGGCTTGCCGGAGGTATTGTCATAGTGACACACGAGCTCGTACTCGTGGTCCTTGTACACTTTTATGCCCTCGACGCTCGAATAATGGTCGACCTCAGCCAAACCCTCGCCGTCCTCGGTCGCATGGCAAAGCGCCTTATAGACTGAGGTGTTGGTAGTCAGGTCTCTCAGTTCCAGACTCTTTCCGTAGGGATGCATGTGAATGCTAATATAGTGAACCGTCGTATCGGTAGGGAAAGGCTTAGCGAGGCGCGTCCGCCGGACCTCAGAGCCCGGATTCACAACCCAGTGACTGGTGAATTCCTTCCCTGAAGTAGTATGATTCGTAGACTGCCCGCCAGCGTCGGTCGCGCAACTCAAAGGGTCTTGGGGAGGCTCTCCAGCCTGAGGGTCAGAGACCTCAAGAGCGATACCAAAATCGATAAGGGAGAGAGGTATCATCTCAGTATCGACCTTGGAATCGGCCACAAACTCCGTCTTGACTCGATGCCGAACCTCAGTCCCGATCAAGTCTTCGCGGAGGTTCAACACCTGAGACTGCAGCATGAATCCCTCGGCAGACGATGCTGGCACACCAAATCCCGGCGGAAACTCTATCTTGGACTGCCCCTGAGACAGGGTGAAGATTCGTCGAGTTCGGTGAAGGCCCGAACCCAACACAGCCGTGTGAGCCGGTAGTGTCGAGTGAAAGCTCAGGGTGTTGTGGCACATCAACTCATCCGGAAGCAGCTTCGACACCCCAGGATCCACCATATCCGCCCGATAGCCAGTGATCCACACGAGTTCAGGCTTGGAGTCCGCTAGTCTCATGTCGAGAACCGTGTCGGACGGTCCCATCATGGAGGGGTAGAGCGACTCCACCTTAGTCACCGGACTCAGGTGTTCGTGGGTTATCGCAGCAGGCACCGAAGAGGCTGCTGGACTCACCGGAGAGAGCAGTTTCGCCCCAACAATCGCTACAAAGCAGGCTGCAACAACTGACAGATAAATTTTTTGCGGACTCTTCACCTTTAGAAGATATTAGCCAGGGGCGCGCATGAACCTCTCTAAGAGGCCTTAAACGGCATGTTCAACAAAAACGTCGAGTTGCTCTCGCTGCTCTTGAGGTAGCGGGGAGAACTCGACCGAATGGACCCACTTTGAGCCGCGAGACTCTGAGCGCAAGACCCGAGCCTGAACCTCCAGCAACGACCACGGCAGGCAGAGAAAAAGATCCACGGACTCTTCCAGTTTTC
>CAZVVF010000130.1:2402-8543 GCA_964630575.1 uncultured Burkholderiales bacterium
GTTCAAAACAAGCTCCGGATAGGCTTACATCGAGTGTCTTTCCCTCTGAGAACCCCTCCGCCGCAACGATCGGCAGCTCCACTTGCGCGCGAACCTCCCGACGCTGTTGACGAGCGCTCGCCCAAGCCGCCCCCTGATCAGGGAACAGCGTGCGCACCCAGCGGCGGGAGAGCTTGCTCGGCGAGTCCCGAAACTCCAAGCCCAACTCGAAGGCTTCACGGCCGCTCCGCCAACGCACCACGGCCTTGACCGGTGCCCGGCCTAAACGGCGATCCTTGGGCCTCAACATAACCTTGCTGCCAACGGGAATCCGAACAGAACAAGCCAGCCTGACGCCCCCTTGAGAAAGGTCGAGAACAGTGGCCTCTACGGTCCTTCCCCCATACTGAAAAATGAGAGTTTCCTGGCACTCGAAACGGAGTGAACGTCGATTTTCCCGCAACAGATTTCTCCTTACAAAGACAACAGGTCTGTTGAATTTAAGTCATGTTTTTTCTCGCAATGAGTGAGCTTCCTTCAAGACGAGGGTGGATCACTCGCTCTGCTCTACAAACTTCTCGCGCTCTGCCTTGAGGGCGCGGTCGGCGGCTGCCGCCTCATCCTTGAGAGCTTTAGCCTTAATTCCAAAGGCTTCCGAATCGTATCGATGCTGCTGGATGTAAGCATCGACCTCCTGCTCGCTGGCTCCACTCTCTTTCAGCTTCTGCACTTTGAGAATCAGGGCTATCTGCTGAGCCAACGTCTCTGCTATCAACTTGTCGTTGTCCCTTCGAACCTCCAGAAGCCGCCTGAAGGCTCGATGATAGGACTGCGCCACAGCCGGCGGCTCCACACCGTCAAGTTCCACCAAGAGAGACTCAAACTCTTTGACGTTCTTGTCAGCGAGAGCTTTGATACCGACGATATCGCTCGCTTCGCGCAACGGCTTGATCTCTTCCACAAAGGTTGTGAGAGCTCTTTTGAATTGAATCAGAAGCGGATCTGTTTTTTCAATGTAGCTCTCCAGGGAAGATTCCGCTCCTACCTGTTGGCAGAGCGCCAGCGCAAACACGCCCAAGACAGCGACAAGTTTTAAAGCTTTCATTGACTGCTAGTCGCCCATCAAAGAGCTCAGCATTCCCAGTGGGTTCGATTCGCCGGCCGATTGACCACCACCGCGAGAGCCCCTTGGAGCCGCAGCCAAGATTCGGCTCGCTAGTCGAGAAAAAGGCAGACTCTGGAGCCAAACCGTGCCTTCGCCACGCAAGGTTGCAAGGGCCAGGCCTTCTCCACCAAAGAACATCGACTTCAAGTTCCCAGCCCTTTCAATGTCGTAATCAATAGAAGAGTCAAAGGCCACGATACAACCTGTATCGATCCTCATGGTCTCACCGCGCAGCTCCTTTTGCACCACAGTGCCGCCAGCATGAATAAAACACATGCCATCCCCCTGGAGCTTTTGCAAGATAAAGCCTTCGCCACCAAAAAATCCCGCCCCAATCTTTTTTTGAAAAGCGATGGAGAGCTTCGTTCCGAGCGCCGCGCAGAGAAACGCCTCTCGCTGACAAATGAGATCTCCACCCAAAGCAGCCAGATCAATGGCCATGATTTTCCCTGGGTAGGGAGCTGCAAAAGCGACTCGGCTCTTACCACGTCCCTCGTTTGTAAAGTGAGTCATAAAGATAGACTCCTTGGTCAGCACCCGCTTACCCACGTTGAGGAGTTTACCCATGATCCCCTCATTGGCATCCGTGCCGTCACCCATCTTAGTGTCAAAAGTGATGCCATCGTGCATGTAGTTCATGGCACCAGCTTCTGCGATAACGGTCTCACCTGGGTCGAGCTCGACCTCGACCATCTGCATGTCATCGCCTAGAATCTCGTAGTCAATCTCGTGGCTTATCATCAATATTATCTCCCATTTCACAAATTTTGTACTGAGTTTTTTCAAGCAAACTCAACACATGTTACAAGAATGTTAACACATTCCCAAAAATCCGTCGGCCTGGTCCACCTCGGGTCCATTGTGGACTCTTAAGGTAGCTCTATGAGACAGACCAAACAACAAACACTCACCGAAACGCTCGTTCAGAATTGCCAACACCGCCGCCTTCGCGAAGCCCTTATGGGCCCAAGCCAAGTGCCCAGCTCTGGCCATATTCAGGCAGGGCCCGCCCTAGAACGAAAATCTGTCTCCAGCGATACGACCTTCTACATCTCCTTCATCGCAATCGCGATGCTGACGCTTCTCTGTCACTCCGTCGTCAGCATCGCGAGCATGTAGGGGGCTACTCCACGCCATCGGTGGGGAAGCCACGAGCCTCGAGCAGAGGCTTGATCGAGGGTTCCTGACCGCGAAAATTTCGGTAAGCATCAGCCGGTTCTTGGGTGTTCCCCGAACTCAAAATGAATTTAACAAAACGGTCTGCAACCTCTTTGTTGTAGGGGCTCCCCTCACTCTTGAAAGCGTTCCAAGCATCCTGGTCCAGAACCTCGGCCCAGAGATAGCTGTAGTAGCCCGCTGAGTAATAGTCCCCGGAAAACACGTGGGCAAACTGAGGGATGCGATGCCGCATCACGATAGACGACGGCATACCCAGCTCAGCCAGCGTCTCTTTTTCAAAAACTCTGGGGTCAATCTTTGTATCACCAGCCAGGTGCAATTTCATATCGATCAAGGCCGAAGCGAGATACTCCACTGTACTGAAACCTTGATTGAAAGTAGCGGCCTTCTCGACCTTGTCTATCAGTTCCTGAGGCATCGGCTCACCGGTTTGATAGTGAAGGGCAAATCGGTTGAGCACTTCTGGGGTGGATAGCCAGTGCTCGTTGATCTGAGATGGAAACTCAACGTAATCGCGGGCAACGTTGGTTCCAGCGAGAGTCGGGTACTTGACCTTGGACAACAGTCCGTGGAGCGCGTGTCCGAATTCATGAAACATGGTCTCAGCGTCGTCCCAGGAGATCAAGACCGCTTCCCCGGGCTTGCCTTTGATGTAGTTGGAGTTGTTGCTGACGATGGGGGTGACGGTGATGTCAAAGGCTTCCTGAGTCCGGTATTCGCTCATCCAGGCACCGGACCGCTTGCCTTCCCGTGCGTAGGGGTCAAAGTACCAGTAACCCACGTGGGTACCGTCTGAGTCTTTCACATCAAAGACACGGACATCAGGATGATAGGTCGGCAGACCTTCGACCTCGGAGAAACTCAGGCCATACATCTCTTCGGCAACCCAGAACTGAGCTTCCAAGAGCTTCTCCAGCTGAAGGTAGGGCTTGAGTTCAGAGGCATCGAGGTCGTACTTCTTCTTGCGAACTTTTTCCGCGTAAAAGCGATAATCCCACGGTTCAATCGTGAGGTTTTCTCCTCGCTCCTTGGCGATAGCCTGCATGTCCGCGACTTCCTCAGCGACCCGTGCGACGGCCGGCTTCCACACCTTTAGCATCAAATCCATAGCCTTTTCAGGATTCTTGGCCATGGCGTCTGACAGTTGCCAATGAGCGTGAGTGGGAAAGCCGAGAAGCTTGGCCTTCTTGGCTCGCAGTTGAAGGATTTCGGTAACGATAGCGTTGTTGTCGGTCTCGCCTCCGTTGTCTCCACGGGAAGCCCACATCCTCCAGACCTTCTCCCGAAGATCTCGACGGTCAGCGTAGGTCAAGAACGGATCGGCCGAAGAGCGAGTGTTGCGAATGACCCACTTCCCTTTGAGCCCCATCTCCTCGGCTTCGGTCGCCGCTGCTTCGATCAAGCTCTCGGGTAGACCGACCAGGTCGTCTCGACTGTCCAAAACGACCTTGCCCGTCTCCTCGTCAGAGAGGAGATTCTGGCCGAAATCGGTGAAGAGAGTCGCGAGACGCGCGTTGATCTTAGACAGCTCTTCCTTCTGCTCGGCACCCAACTGAGCACCAGATTTGACGAATCGATTGTGGGTCAACCACAGAAGACGCTCCTGCTCGGCTGTCAGGTGAGCAGCCTTTCGCGCCTTATAGATAGCATCGATCCGTCCAAAGAGTTTTTCGTTTTGGATAATCTCATCGCTCACAGCACTAAACTTGGGAGACCACTCGCGCTCCAAGGCTTTGATCTCTTCACCGTTCATGGTGGAGGCGAAAACTTCAAAAAGTGTGGCGACCCGCTCGAATTCACTCCCCGCATGCTCTAGGGCGGCCACCGTGTTTTCGAATGTTGGGGGAGATGGGTTCTCGGCGATCTGCTTGATATCGGCCCTGTAGGCAACCAGGGCCTGCTCCAAGGCCGGGTCGATCAACTCGGGTTTCACTTGATCAAACGGTGGGACCCCCCCATTGGGCCCAGTCCAGGGTTTGAGCAGTGGGTTCTCCTCCGCCACAGCTGGTGTGGGAAAGCTCATAAGGGCGAAAAGCATCATAAGTCCTGATACTCCTAACAAAATTCTCGATTTTTTCATGACTGAAAAGTCCTTTGGGTAGAATCAGAAGAGAGTTAAGAACTTCTAGAACAACTCCTCTTGAGAGAAACTCGACCGTTTCTAACAAACAGTCTAACGACAGAATACACACAAGGTTGCGAAACAACTCCAGCAGAATGCCACGGAGTGTTTTACGTGAAACACCGAAATTTTCCAACCACAGGAGTTCAAGCTTGCCTAATTTACGGCCCAGGTCGGCCTTCGTCGAAGACCTCATAGGCGTCCCAGAGAAAGAGTTCCGAAACAACCCTACGCTGATTCGCCGAGCTTGGAAATCCCCGGGTCTGTTGGAGAACCTAAAAACGGGTGAGAGATGGAACTGCGGCACGCTGACACTGCCAAACCTCGCCGAACTCAGGAGCGCATCATCGGTCACAGGGGGGACAGGTCGTGGAACCCTGAACGTTCTCTGTGCCCCAGAGAGGCCCTCTGCCCTAGACGTCGGCTTTCTCCAGTCCAAGCCCGAAAATAGAAACGCGGTCTTTCAAGTCGCATCCAACTTCAACGCTCTCGAGTTGATGAGCAAATCTGACGAACGAGCGATGACCGAGATCGGCTCCTACGTCTTTGACATGACCCAGGGCCCGTTCGCCTCCATCTCAGCCTCTCCAGGGCTTGTGCTGCGCCACTACTATCCGTTCTACGATGAGAGCACCGAACCGTGGCAATGGCGGCAGCATTTCGATGGCCAACAGGTTGAACTGCTGCGAGACACTTCTCTCAAGGTGAAAAATGGCTACCTTGACCTCGAACCCAACAGCCTTCAAGAGCCCCTAGCCATCGAAACACTGAGAGTCGCCACTCACCGAGATATCCAAGTGGCTTTCGGAGCCGTGCAAGGCTCTCACCACGTGCTCGTCGGAGACCCCGAGCAACGAGTCGACCAGGTCTTCACCGCCACAGCAGACCTCGCGAACACGAACTTAGACCTCTTTCGAAAACATCCCGATACGGTGAAACAAACGATCCAGACTCTCTTGAACGCCGCCTATGAGGCCACGATCAGGGCCGCCATCGCCGCTGAGCGACAGCGAGTCTTTCTCACCCTTATAGGCGGCGGTGTCTTTGCCAACCCACCGAACTGGATCGTCTGCGCTATCGAACGACTCGTGCCTCTCATCAGAGAGAGTGGGCTTACCGTTCTGGTCAACACCTATCGTGGAATAGCCGACCGAGAGGCCTTCGAACGACTCGTCACCGCAGCCAGGACTACTGGTGGAGACTTGATGTTGCTCTAGAGCGGTTCTAGCGAGGAACTCGTTCTCACAACTTGGAACTCAGGAGCCTATGCGTATCATCTTATTGACCCTCTTTCTCATTGGTATCCTCCCCAACGCTTCACTGGCAGATTCCAGCGACCGTGGTAGTGTACAGGCTGTCTTGGACAGCTTTCATGACGCCGCTTCCAAGGCTGACGCAGAGCGATACTTCGGTCACTTTGCTCCAGACGGAGTGTTTCTGGGCACGGACATCAATGAGAGATGGAGCGTTGAGGAGTTCAAAAGCTACGCGTTGCCCTACTTTCAAAAAGGTAAGGGCTGGACCTACACGCCTCAATCGCGTCATATCTATCTCTCCGAGGACGGCAAAACCGCTTGGTTCGACGAGATTCTACTCAATGACAAATTCGGTGAGACGCGCGGAAGCGGCGTTCTCATCAACCGTGACGGGACCTGGAAAGTCGCCCAATACCATCTAACCCTGCCCGTACCCAACG
>CAZVVF010000131.1:0-8534 GCA_964630575.1 uncultured Burkholderiales bacterium
CGATATCGTGAGTCTGAAGGCTCAAAACCTCGCGGTGAGAAAAGCCGCGCTGCGTCGACTCCTCAATAGCCGCAAAACGGAAGGAAAGCTTGGTTGGTAACTTCGCGCCTTCATTCTTCTTTTCGAACAGAAGTGAGCCAGTGAGAGTCTCTCCCGTCAGAACCACGTTGCGGTCTAAACGCGCGATCAGCCGTAGCTCATCGTGCTCGACCTCCAACTCCTCGGGTTCGGTGGTCAGCCCCTCTAGAAGGGATGGCATCACCGTCACATCGAGCTTCCGATGGCATTCCGGGCGCCAGAACCCACGTTTGAGGGAAGCCTTGACCATATAGTGACAGCGAATATTGCGACTCGCATAGCTCGCGGGGGCCTCGTCTGGAACCTTGAAGCGAAATTCTTTTCGGTCCAAGCCACCTTCGGCTGGAATATCGAGCTTGTGGTCGGCCACGGGCAGAACAAAACTGTAGGCGATATCGTTGGCCCCGAGGATCTCCTCACCGTGGAATGTGACTTCCACTGAGGCAACCTCCACACCGCTGAGAGTGAGCCAACCTACAAGCTCATCACCCGCCTGAACGACCTGTCGGTCTAATTCGATGTCAAATATCACACACGGCTCCCATTAGTTAACAACAGAGTTTGCCTCCTCTGAGAAATCTCCTAGTCAAGACTCCGCACCGACTTCGGCCCGATAACGCGGTCAGCGAAATCGATGAGAATATCCGCGTTCGTCTCAACATCCACTCCTTCGAGGGGCAATTCAAAAATGGGATCGGCCTCTCGCTTTTTGAGGCAGTAGAGATAGGCCTTGTCATAATAATCCAACGAGCGCCGGACGACTTCTGCGTAGTCACCCTCCTGTAAGGCCTGACTGCACGCCTTGTGGTTCTCGGGGCCGAGTCGACGAGCGATGCGGTCTACCGAAGCAGCCAACAGGGCTCGGTCGTAGTGACCGTACTCCTGCACCAGAAAGCGAACGCGATGCTCTTGGGCAATATCCAGAAAGATGACCGGTGCACTCCGCATCTGGAACCAAAAAGGATCCGGTACAAACACCTTTCCCAGGGTTCGTCCCTCATCCTCGACCCAAACCCGGCGGTCGCGGTCAAGACCCTCCCACACGGCGTGAAGGCGGTTCTCAAACATCTCCGTGACCAGGTCCGCGGGCTGATGATAGCCTCCAAAGGCAGACCCTCGGTGACACGCCAACCCCTCCAGATCGATGATCTGCTCTCCCCGATCGCGCAGCGCGTGAAGCAAACGTGTTTTGGCACTGCCGGTACAGCCGCTCAGTATCACCATCTCCTGGGGAGTTTGCAAATGAGAGAGAACGTGCTGGCGATAAGCCTTGTATCCCCCCTCCAAAAGCCGGACCTCAAACCCACCCTTGGCCAACAGCCAGGCCAAGCTCTGGGAGCGCTGGCCACCGCGAAAACAGTACATCGAGAGGGGAGCTCTCGTTGGATTCAGCTTCCGAGCCTCACGGATGAAGCCCCCCATCTTGGGGCCCACAAAGTCCAGCCCGAGCAGCATCGCCTCTTCCGGTCCCTTTTGCTTGTAGGTCAAGCCAACAGCGGCTCTCTCATCGTCACTGAAGAGAGGGAAGTTGATGGCCCCAGGGATATGAGCCCTCGAGTATTCCTTGGGTGAACGAACATCTAAGCAGACCTGACTATCCAGGTCCTTCAGGAATTCGGCGGCGTCTGAATGTTGGGGCATGCCGTTTTATTCTGGCCCCACATGGTTATTCCCGGTCTTGCGGTGAGTCCATCAGGCCGGTGCCGAACTCAGCAGTTGGTCTTTCTCTCGCTCGGTGATGGGGCGGGCTTGGCGACAGACGGGACACGACAAGAGATATTCCGTCTTGTAAGGTATCAGCGGAATGAAGAACAGAGAAAAATAGGTTCTCTCTAAATGGATGGCCCACTCGCTCGTATTGTGGCACCGTGGGCAGTCCATCAAGCCTGTGTTGCCCAAGTGTTTCGTCTTGCGATCACCCAAACTGAAGATAAAGAACATGGTAATCCCTACGCCGAACCATGGCTGCGCCCCTTGGCCCGGAGAATGTGTTCGGCTACAAAGCGTCGTATCGCGCAAAAATGAGTCAAGCAACCACAACCCGCTACTGGGTTAATATCGTTTCCTTCAACCACGTCCAACAGGGAGTCGCCAAGGGGCTTATCCGACCAAGTCGAGGGGACACGGGAGGCTTCAAGAGCCTCAGCAATGGGGATTGCGTGGTCTTCTACTCGCCGCGGACCCATTTTCGCGAGGGCAAACCTCTTCAGGAATTTACAGCCCTTGGCGTGATCGATGACGACCGTCTCGACCAGCTCCAAAGCAACGACACCGATCAGTGTCGGATCACCTTTTTGCCCTCCAAGAACGTTTCCATCCGGGGCTTGGTCGACGACTTGACCTTTCTCCCAGACAAAGAGAAGTGGGCTTTACCCTTCAGCAAAGGGCTCTTTGAAATCAGCCAGGCCGATTTCGAGCGGATCGCCCAAGCCATGGGTATTCCCGAAGCCTCCTACTCCTCTGGCAACGCCTAGCAGCCAAACGGGACCACCCGAGTTAGCCCGGCCTGGTGTGGACGGCTTTCTTGCTCTGGGAAACGGAGTTCGATTCTTGAATCGACCTAGGAAAGGTCATGCGAAAACGCGTGCCGACGCCGACCTGACTGGTCACGTCGATAAAGCCCCGCGACTGCTTCACGAAGCCATAGACCATACTCAGACCTAGCCCACTGCCTGCACCGACCTCCTTCGTGGTGAAGAAGGGCTCAAAGATCTGACCCAGGAGTTCCTCTGACATCCCCTTACCGGTGTCGGTGACGACCACCTGGACGTAGTCGCCAGGAAGCGCTCGATACTCCTGCGCCTGAGACTCGTCCAAGCACAAGTTGGAGACCTCTATCGTGAGCGTCCCCCCTTCGGCCATGGCATCTCGCGCGTTCATAACGAGGTTGAGGAGGGCGTCCTCCAACTGGCTCGAGTCCACATCGCAGCGCCAAAGGTCTGAACTCTTGATGGTTTGGAATTCGATGGTCTCTCCTAGATTGCTGCGGAGCGTATCCTCGACACCATCAAGGAGAGAGTAGAGGTCCACCGAGCGAGGGCGCAGGGATTGCTGGCGAGCGTAGGCCAGGAGGCGGTGAGTGAGAACGCTCGCCTTGTCCGTTGCCTCGGTCGCGCGCCGCAGATACTCCAGCAACTGAGGCGGGTCGTTGAGCGAGACTTCGATCAATCCCAGGTTCCCCAGAAGAACGGTCAGAAGGTTGTTGAAGTCGTGAGCGAGCCCTCCCGTCAGTCGCCCCAAAACCTCCATCTTTTGGGCCTGCTGCAACTGAATGGAAAGACGCTTGCGCTCTGTCAAATCCCGCATAAAAACCATGTATTGGGGCTGGCCGCTCACTTCCAACTTGGTGACAAACATCTCAGTGGGACGACCATTGACCTCAGTCTCGAAACGGTCCCTCAATCTGTCCACCGAGCAAGGCCCAGCTGCAAAGTAGGTCTCCAGTTCGGCCGCCCGGCTCGAATCGCTGAGAAAATCCACCAGTTTTTTGCCGACAACGTCTTCTGACGCGCTGCCCAGAATCTCCATGGCAGCAGGATTGACCTCAGACAAACGACCCGAATGGTCCACCGTGAGAATGCCATCCAGGGCTGACTGGATCATAGCATTCTTGCGGCCTTCGCTCTCCGTCAGCTTGGCTTGGGCCCTCTTCCTATCGGAGATATCGCGGATCACACCGAGAGTGTGACGCTCTCCTTGGTAGCGAAAGGGAAAGCCGCGGACCTCAATGTCAATGACCGTACCATCCTTTCGGAGGTCTTGCGCATCACAGCAGTACTGCTCACCCCTGCGCGTCGCAGCCAGGTATTCGTCAAAACTCTTGAGCGAGTCAGGGTGAATGAAATCTGAGGGAGCGAAGGCCAAAAATTCATCCCGAGTGAGTCCGTGCATCTCGCAGGCTGCACGGTTGACCTCTTTGATGCGACCATCGAGGTTCTTGATGAGAAGGCCGTCATTGATGGCCTGAAAAACGGCCCGATACTGCTCCTCACTGGCTTGAAGGGCCTCCACGGCACGGCGCTCCTCCGACACATCGGAGGCATAGAGGGCGACCAAACCTTCGCTGATTTTGCGGATCCTTAGGGCGCAGACACGAACCCCCTCAGGACCGCTCAAGCGGGCGTCGCAGGCGCCTGGTTCCGAGGAGTCCCGCGTCTTTCTTACGAGCGCGTCGACGGACTCACGGTCCTCGGCACAGATCCGCTCGAGGTAGGTCCGGCCGCATTCCTGATTCCATTCTCGAGCCTGCCGATTCGCGTAGACGGTCTTGCCACAAGCATCCACCAACAAAACGAAGTCGGGGCAATGCTCGAGAGCCTCACTGAGAATTCCGGGATCATCATCGCTCGCCATAGCGACTCATTCGGGAGGACAACGTAATTTCCTTAGCCTTAAATGCATCCTTCCTTCCAGCATCGGGAACCTTGTCAATCGCCACCTGTTGCACTCTGTATGATAATAAGAACGCTCCTCGTGCTGGCCCTGATCAGCGGGATAGCCTTGGCCTCTCCAGGTGAACACCTTCAGCCAGGCCAAACTCTCCCTCCCCTCTCGGCAAAAGACCAAAACGGAAAGACCGTCACCCTGGAGGAGCCACTGGGACCCCAGGGCACGATATTTGTCATCTTTCGCTCCGCCGACTGGTGACCATACTGCAAAGAGCAACTGGTCCAGTTGCAAAATTCGCAAGACGCCTTTCGTGAGAAAGGGGTCGCTCTCGTCGCCCTAAGCTACGATAGTCCAGAGATTCTCAAAGAGTTTGCCCAGCGGCACAAGATCGATTTCCCCTTACTGTCAGACCCCAAATCGGAGTACCTAGAACAGTTGAAACTCGTCAATCCGGAGGCTAAGGGGCTCGCCAAAGGGGTCGCCTTTCCCGGCCTTATCTACCTCAACGCCAAAGGCCAAATTGTGGAGACCTTTTTCGAAGACTCCTATACCGACCGACCCACACCGGGTACCGTCTTGGCGAAGCTGTTCCCAGATTGGCAAGCCGACGCCCCCCAAGAGAGTGGAAAAGACTATCGCCTCGTGCAAACCGGAGCCTCGGGAATTGCTGGCAGCCAATGGGAACTCGTCGTTGAGTTTCCGCTGCCCCCAACCTCCCACCTATACGCCCCCGGGAACACCAGCTACCAAGCCCTGACCCTGGAGCTCGAAGACAACCCACGATTTGAATTCGGTGAGGTCCAATATCCTGCCTCCGAGAATCTCACGCTCGAAGCTATAGGAGAGACGGTCGACGTCTTCAGTGGACCAACGCGAATCCGAGTCCCGGTCAAGATAAAGGTCAGCGACGACAATAAGAAGTTGAAAGAGACCCGTGAAGAGACCATTTCGGGGGTCCTAAAATATCAGATATGCACCGACACAGTGTGCCGAATGCCAGTTTCTGAGAGCGTTCATTGGAAGACCCAAATCAAACCGTTCAACCGTACCCGTGCAGAGGAAAAATGGCGCCACACTGAGTGACCCTGAGCAAAGCTCAGAATGATTAAGGACTTTCATGGGGAATACCCTCTCGGGAGGGTCATCCATGAAAGAACCTAAATTCGACGAATCTCTCCTCACCGTGTATCCGGTGGAGATTCGTGTCGGCCTCGGGCTTGTACCGATGGTCCAATCAGACCAGTTCAAGGCTTCACTCAACCAGGTTCGACGCGACCTTGCCCTGGGTTTTGGCTTCCTCACTCCCCCCATCAGAGTTCGAGACAACCAACATCTCCATCCTGATGCCTATGACATCAAAGTCAAAGAGTGGTGGATCGCGCAGGTTCAGATCGACCCCAGCCGCCTCTTGGCACTCGACGTCAACGGAGCCTCTCCACTTCAGGGCGTGGGCACGACCGACCCAGTATTCGGCCTGCCCAGCCTCTGGATCCGACCAGAGCTGCGCGCCGAGGCCGAAAACCTCGGGAGTCGGGTATGGGAGCCGGGAGAGGTCCTGGCCTCTCACCTCACTGAGATCCTCATGAATTTTGCTCCAGAGTTCTTAGGACGCGACGAGGTTCAAGCCATGATTGAGAGATTGGCGAAAAAAAGGCCCACTTTGGCCGGGGAACTTCGTGAGGCTTTCAGTCTGGGAACCATTCGTCAGGTCTTACAAGCGCTGCTGGACGAGCGCGTACCGATCCGCGACCTCGCCACGATCGGTGAAACCCTGTGCGACCTAGCCACCGGCGACTGGGATCTCGACTCCCTTGTCAACGCCGCTCGCCGAGCCTTGAGGCGAACCATTTCCGGCCAGTACGTGAACAACGAGGAGTGCATTGAGGTCGTCGACCTGAGCCCTGACTTGGTGCAAAGGCTCAGCTCTCACCTCAATCACAACAGGTTCCACCTGCCGAGAGAGGTTCAAGAGCAACTGATAGCGAGAATCAGTAAGGCCATGATCGGCAAACACAGTCGTAGCGGTGAGAGCATCCTCTTCACTCCTGAGACTATGAGAGCCCCCTTGAGACGACTCACCAGGGAGAGGCATCCCGAGTGGGTCTTTCTCTGCGCTGGCGATATCGCACCCGAAGTCCGCCTCCAGATCGTGGAGACCCTGGACCTAGAGGAGAATCCTCAGACGGAACCCGCCCCGGCTCTTGCCTGTTCGCAGGCCTGAGTCTGGACCTTCCTCCGCCTCCGCTCTCGGCCTAGCTCTTCCCGCAACACGCCAACAGAAGCCCAGCGACTCTCTCTCGCTCCTCAGAGGAGACGGTTAGCCAGGCCTGTCCCGGTTCGAGACAGGGGCCTCGGTCCCCAACGACCTCAATCTTGCGAAAGGGGCCGGCTTTATAGCCTTCTAGCAAAACGAGATCACGACCCCGTCCAAGGAACAGAGCCAACTCCGTGGGGTCCACTTCGCCGTCCAACCAAAGCGAGCAGAAGCCAGGTCCTGATAGGGAGCTGATTTCGGCCCCTGCCTCACGGTGCCTAAACGAGTCCGTTCCAGCCCGGTCGGTCCCGAGCTGATGATGAGTATGCTTGAGCGTTGCCACGCGAAGACCGGCAGCCTTGAGCAAGGGAATGACCCCCTCGATGAGGGTCGTCTTTCCCACACCGGAGCGACCGACAACAGCGATGATCGGTGAAGCCTCCGAAGGCACTAGGTACGACTCTCGCTCGGAAGGGCGACAACTCTCTTGGATTTCCGGTGCGGCATCGCTGCCTATTGCTTGAACCCAAGGTGGCCTCCTTGCCGGTCGGTTCAGGCAAAACCCTATAGGAGCCCTATTTCGCTTCTTTTCTGCACTCAAATCTTGTACTATGGAACATATTGTCAATCGAGGGTAGAGCATATGGTCAAAGACAAAGAACTCATTGAAGCTGAATTGGGGCTTCGCTGGATAGGGCATATGATCGTGTTCGCTATGGTTTGCTACTTCGCTTACCGCCACCTTAACAAAACGAGCTACTTCAGCACTCTCGATTATGCCATGCTCCCCTTTCACGAGGCTGGGCACTTCATTTTTGGGATTTTTGGTCAAACCCCAGGGGTGGCTGGTGGAACGATTGTCCAGTTTTTTATGCCTCTCGCCTTCGCTGTCTACTTCGGGTGGTGGAAGAAAGAGTATTTCGCCAGTCTCGTAGCAGCCTTCTGGTTCTCTCAGACCTTGCTCAACATCGCCGTCTACATGATGGATGCACGAAAAATGATACGGCCGGTCTTCGCCTCCACCGACGACTATATTCACGACTGGAACTACCTCTTCGGCAAGATGCACAAACTTCATCGAGCCGACATCATTGGTGAAAAAGTCGAGTTTCTCGGTCGATTTGGGATCTGGATATGCCTCATCGGAATGGTCGTTTGGCTGGTTCGCACATCGCCGTTTTGGCCTCGTGATGACAAGCGAGAGGATTCGCTCTGATCACCACCCTCTAGCCTGCCACGGCTCAGGGGGCGACTCGTCCCGACACAAGCTTGTGTGGCCTTGGCAACATTTCGGAAACAATCTTAACAAAAACGGCGATTCTTCTCCGTCGCGAGGCCTGTTCGCTCCACTATGCTGAGGAGACAAAGATAGAGCAAAACAAACAGATCAAGCATTCGGAGTGTGTAACAATATGGCCTCAGCAATCGGTTCGATAGGTATAAGACCCCAACAACTCAGTCAAAATTTCGCCCCCCCTTCGCAACAACAAGGTGGACAAGCACCTCAAGGAAATGCTGTTGGCCCAGTCGACAAGAGTAGCCTCAGCAAGGAAGCCCAAGAGGCCCAAGGCGCCCAGGGAGCCCAAGGCCAGCAGCAAGCAGGCAAGGGTGAGCAGATCAGCCAGGCCCTCAGCCAAGGGCTTCAGCAGGTCGGACAAGCCGAGCAGAGCGGCGACAAGAACCAAGCCCAACAAGCGACCCAGCAGCTCGGTCAAACGTACCAAGGAGCCGAACAATCCGGTGGGCTCAATGAGGCCAACAAAGAAGTCGTCAAAGCCGCCGAGGACAAACGCGGAATTCAAAAAGGCGGTAA